>JAFYIK010000193.1 GCA_017538685.1 Bacteroidales bacterium
GGCCCATAACGCGGACTGCGTCCATATTGATACCGGTCTTGGTAGAGCCCACGTTCACGCTGGCGCAGATGCGCTCGGTGCGCGAAAGCGCCTCAGGTATGCTTTCGATAAGCAGTTCGTCGCTTATGGTAGTGCCCTTGCTGACGATAGCCGAATAGCCGCCGATGAAGTTCACTCCCACTTTGTGGGCCACATCATCGAGCGCCAGCGCTATCTGGACGAAATCCTGCGGAGTCTTGCAACATCCGGCGCCCACGAGAGAAATAGGGGTGACGGACACGCGCTTATTCACGATGGGAATACCGTACTCGCGGGAGATTTCCTCCCCTACCGAGACCAGATTCCTGGCGTAGTAGAAGATTTTCTCTTTAATCTTTTCGCAGGTGCGCTCAAGGGATGAATCCGCGCAATCCAGAAGGCTTATGCCTATCGTGATCGTACGGACGTCGAGGTTCTCCTCGCCGATCATTTTGTTGGTCTCGAGTACCTCGCCTGCGCTGATCATACGCGATGCATCTTATCGAAAATCTCCTCTTTCTGGCAGAGGATATGCACGCCCATAGCGTCGGCGAGCGCATTCAAGTTGGAACGCAGTTCGTCGAAGGCGATGTCGGATTCGGATGTGTCCACTATCATCATCATATTGAAGATGCCCTGACGTATGGTCTGGGTGATGTCGAGTATGCTTACGTTGTGCGCGGCAAGCTCGGTCGAGATCTTGGAGATGATGCCGACTTTGTTGTGGCCTGTGACGGTGATTATCGAACGGTCCATATTAGCCGAGGAAACTGATTAACACGCCCGCAGCCACAGCCGAACCGATGACGCCCGAGATGTTCGAGGCCATACAGTAGTTCAGGACGTGGTTCTTCGGGTCGTACTTAGTGCTTATTCCGTTGCAGACGCGGCTGGCCATAGGCACTGCCGAAAGGCCCGTTGCGCCCACGAGAGGATTGATCTTCTTCTTCGCGAAGAGGTTCCAGATCTTGACCATCAGGATACCCGCGGAGATGCTGAGCGCGAAGGCGAGGAAACCGCCGACGATGATGCCCAGGGTCTGCAGGTTCAGGAATGCGTCCACGGTCATCGTGGCGCCTACGCAGAGGCCGAGGAACACCGTGGCGGCGTTCATAAGGCCGTTGCTGACCGTCTGGAAGAGGCGGCTCGTGTCCGAACCGATCTCGCGAAGCAGGTTACCGAACATCAGCATACCGATGAGCGGAACCGCCGTAGGGACGAAAATCGCCACGATAGTGGTCACTGCGATAGGGAAAACGATCTTCACGACGCGCAGGTTCTTCAACTCCATCTTGTCCGGATAGAGCTTGTCCTGCTCCTTCATATTGATCATAAGCTCTTTCTTCGTGCATAGGAGCTTGACCACGAGCGGGATGATCACCGGCACAAGGGCCATATAAGAATATGCCGCTATGGCGATGGGGCCAAGGAGGTGCGGGGCGAGCTTGATGGTGGTGAAGATGGCTGTCGGGCCGTCCGCGCCGCCGATGATGCCGAGGGAACCGGCCTCCTGGGGCGTGAACCCGAAGGCGAGAGCGGCCAGCAGCACGGCGAAAATACCGAACTGAGCAGCGGCGCCGAAGATGGCGAGCTTAAGGTTGCGCAGCATCGGGCCGAAATCGGTCATAGCTCCGACGCCCATAAAGATGATGGGCGGCAGCAGGCCGGACTTGATGAGCGCGTAGTAGAGGTAGTTCATTATGCCGAACTCGTGCGCGATGTCGTGGAGAGGCATCTTCCAGATGTCCACCAGCGAACCGTCCGCAAGCGGCACCAGGCCTTCCGCATTGGCCTGGATCACGCCCATATCGCCGCCCGGGAAGTTGGCGATGAGCACTCCGAAGCCGATGGGCACGAGCAGCAGCGGCTCATAGTGCTTGACTATACCGAGGTACAGCAGCACGAACGCGAGAAGATACATCAGGAGGAACGACGGATCTGCGATAAGGTCGCTCAGGGCCGTCATCTCATAAAGCCTTCTCAGAATTTCCGATAAACCTTCCATATGGCCTTAGCTTCTTGCGATTTTGATGATCGGGTCGTCTTCTTCCACGGTGTCTCCGTTCGAAGGGATGATGGCGGTGATCACACCGTCGAAGTCGGCGCAGATGGCGTTGTTGATCTTCATAGCCTCGATGTAGCAGAGGGTGTCGCCCTTCTTCACGGCGTCGCCCACCTTGCGCGGCTGCTCGCTACCGTCCTTCGTGAGAAGGAACTTGCCGGAGATGGGGGCGAGGATGTCCTCACCTGCTCCTGCGGGAGCTGCAGCGGCAGCGCCCTGTGCGGCGGGGAGCTCGTCGCCATAGGCAATCTCGAGCTGATAGTTGGTTCCGCCCACGTTCACGGTTATCTGCTTCGGGAGGGCTGCCCCAGCGGGAGCGGCCTCGGCGGCCTTGCGCTTCGCGAGGTCGGCTTCGAATTCGGCCTTCGCCTTTCCGCTCTTGTAAGCTTCGTACTGCACCGGGTGCATTGCGTACTCGAAGAGTTCTTCGTCGTCCGGACCGAGCTTCCAGCCGTTCTCTTTCATCTTCGCGCGGAATTCATCCAGGCAGTCGGGATAGTTGAGCTGAGGGTCAGTGGTCATAAACTCGCGGCCCTGCTCCTTTGCGAGAGCCTTGATTTCATCGTCCACCTCGCCGGGGAGTTTGCCGGCCTTGCCGAGGACCATATCCCAGATGGTGTCCGGGAACATTTCCCAGCGGTTCTTGCCCTTCTCCATAAGGGTGACGTTGAAGAGTGCGAGGTTCTTCACGTACTGCGAGAACGGAGTCACGAGCGGCGGGTAACCGACCTTGGGCCACACATAGGCGACTTCGTCGAACAGTTTGACGAGGAGGTCGTCCGTGCTGAGGGTAGGCTGGCCGTTCTTTTCCTTCCATTTATTGAGCGAGGAGAGGTTCTCCTCGAGGTCGGTCATTAGCGAGCCCATCATACCTCCGGGCAGGCCGGGCTTGATGAGCAGGGAGTTGTCCACACGGTTGAGCTTCGGGCAATAGTAACCTAGGAAGTCGTCCAGCATAGCCTGGATCTGAGTGCGCGCCTCCATATAGGCGGCCATATCCACTTCCTTCACCTTGAAGCCGGCGTCCTTGAGCATCGCCTGCACGGCGAGGATGTCGGCGTGGCCGGTACCCCAGGAAAGGGGCGACATAGCGGTGTCGATGTAATCGCAGCCCGCTTCGCAGACTTCGAGTATGCTGGCCATAGAGAAGCCGGGACCGGAGTGCGAGTGGTACTGCACGATGATGTCCGGCTTATAGGCCTTGATGCCCTTGACTATCTTTCCGAGCGACACGGGACGGCCGATGCCGGCCATATCCTTGAGGGCTATTTCGTCCGCACCTTCGTCGATGAAGAGCTTCGCGAGGTTCACATAGTAATCCACGGTGTGCACCGGCGAGTAGGTGATGCAGAGCGATGCCTGCGCGATCATTCCGGCTTCCTTAGCGTAGTGGATGGAAGGAATGACGTTGCGGGGGTCGTTGAGGCCGCAGAAGATACGGGTGATGTCCGTGCCCTGGGCTTTCTTCACCTTATAGAACAACTGACGGAGGTCCTTGGCGCAGGGGGCCATACGCAGACCGTTAAGAGCGCGGTCGAGCATATGGGTCTGGATTCCGGCTTCGTGGAAGGGTTTTGTCCACTGGCGCACTGCGTTGTTAGGGTTCTCTCCGTAGAGGAGGTTCACCTGCTCGAAGCCGCCGCCGTTAGTCTCTACGCGGTCGAAACATCCCATTCTGATGATTGCCGGGGCAATCTTGACCAACTGGTCCACACGCGGCTGGTACTTACCTGCACTCTGCCACATATCCCTGAAGACCAGGCTGAATTTTACTTCTCTTTGCACAGTTTATAGTTTTTTAATATTTACGATGTGACCTTTGCCGCCCGTGATCTGCGCGACGGCCGCCTCGAGGACGGGGCGAACCGCGGACGTGTCGTCCGCCTGGCCCGCGGCCTTCTTAGCGACCGGCGCCTCCTCGGGGGCAATTTTGTTGATGATCCTGATAAGAAGCCTGCTGCCGTAGATGACGATGAGGAGTATCACGAAGACCGTGACCATTCCCACGAGCATCAACTGCAGACCAACACTGATATTATCCATATTACGGGTTTAGTTTTATCGTGCTAATTTACTGAATAATTACTTCATCGACAAGACATGCGTCCAACGCGTCCGCAATTTCCTTCTTGTCCAGGTGCTGTCCGATGAAAACGATTTTCTGCATACGGTCACCGTAATTGTCGTCCCAGTCGCGCCTGAGCACCGGATCCTGGATCATCATAGTCTCCAGCTGGTCCGCAGGCATAGTGGCGAACCACTGCCCCACGTTCTTCAGGCCTATCTGCTTTCCGGCTTGTTCGAAGAGATAGCACACGTCCGGGTTCTGCGTGAAATAGCACAATCCCTTCGCGCGGATCACGTCCTTGGGCCAGCGCTTCGCGATGAAATGGTCGAACTTATTGATATCCAGCGGCGGGCGCCTGTAATAGACGTATGTGCCGATTCCGTACTCTTCCACTTCCCCGCCCTCGTGCTCGTGATGATGATGGTGGTGGTGATGCTCGTGCCCGTCGTGATCATCGTCATCATCGTCGTCATCGTCTTCGCCGTCGTGCTCGTCGAAGGCGCCTTCGACCTTGCTGATCCAGGTCGCGGATGTGGCGACCGAGTCGAAGGTGAAGAGGTTGGTGTGCAGTATCTTCTCGAAGGGGACGTCGCCGTAGTCGCACTCGATGATCTCCGCTTTCGGCTGGAGTTCACGGACTATGCGGCGCACTTTCGCCAGTTCTTCCTTGCTGATTTCGGAGGCTTTATTGAGCAGGACGATGTTGCAGAACTCTATCTGCTGGATCACGAGACTCTCAATGTCTTCTTCTCCGAGGCCTGCTTTCGTCAGGTCGCTTCCCGAATTGAATTCGTCGCGCATACGGAGCGCATCCACTATCGTCACGATGCAGTCAAGCCGGGCATACCCGTCCTTGATGAACTCCGGACCCATCTGGGGAATGGAGCAGATCGTCTGGGCTATCGGCTCAGGCTCGCAGATGCCGCTGGCCTCGATCACAATGTAATCAAAGCGTTTCATAGCGGTAATCTCTCTGATCTGCTCGACCAGATCCATCTTCAAGGTGCAGCAGATACACCCGTTCTGCAGGGCCACGAGGCTCTCGTCTTTCTTTCCTACCACGCCTCCCTGCTCTATCAGGCTCGCGTCTATATTCACCTCGCCTATGTCGTTCACGATCACGGCGAACTTGATGCCCTTCTTATTTGTCAGGATCCTGTTCAGCAGCGTCGTTTTCCCGCTCCCCAGATATCCCGTCAGCAACAATACCGGTAATTCTTTCATTGCTTATCTATTCGTTTGCGTAGTCTATGCAGAAAGCTTCGTTCTGGTTTTTATAGCGCTCAATGTTGGAGGACGACAGCCAGGTGGTGTAGCCGCCCTTCAGACCGACAGAGCAGAGGCCGCGAATCTCCTTCGCGATGTTCTCGGCATCGTAGTCTATGCCGTCTTTGTCCACATATTTCATCACGTGGTATGCCTGCACCCAGGTGCGCACCCTTGCGGGCGTGGTGGTCTCTGCCTGACGGGCGTTGACACGTCGGCCCCAAGCGCTGAGAATCTCGTAAGGGTGGTTCCACGGTTTGTCGATGCCGTAGAATCCGTCCGGGAAATGGTCCGGATAAGGCATACCGCACATCACGTCCGCCACGTTCGAGAGCGCTGGCCAGTACTGCCCGTAGGCGGTGGTGTAGCCGGGGTTGGCGCACTCGCCGAAGACGTCGATGCTGACGTAGGCGCCCACGGCGTGGATTTCATCGCAGGCGTAGGTGACGAAGCGCTGGATGGCCTGGACCTTGGTCTCGCCGTATTTGTTGTGATAGTCGATATGGTCTTCGAGCTTCATCATACGGTCCGGGAAGCGGACGTAGTCGAAGTTGATTTCGTCAAAGCCGAATTTGCGCACCGATTCCTTCGCGAGCTCCACGTTGAACTGCCAGACCGAACGGTCGAATGCGCTGGGCCAGTTGGATTTGTTGTGGTAGAGCGGCGCCTCCGAGTTCAGGTCGGTGATGGCGCTTTCGGGGTTGTCTTTGACGAAGTAGGAGTCCTTGAAGCAGGTGATGCGGCCCACGACGTAGAAGCCTTCTTCGTGGAGCCGGCGCACCGCTTTGGCATACAGTGCCTCGCCGTTTTTGCTCGCACGGGCGTAGTTTGTCGGCGAGTAGAGGCGCATCGCTTCAGCTTTGTAGCCCGGGCATTCGTTGTCTTTGATGTCGATGACGAAGGTGTTGATCTTCGTTTCCTTCGCCAGCTCGATGTAGGCTTCGATATTGCCTATGACGCCGGGGGCGAAGTTCAGATAGAGCGAGTAGCAGGCTTTGGGCATTTTGTCGTTGCCCTTACTGTCTTTGAAGACGGGTTTATCATATGGGTAGAAGTCCAGCCCGATAGCCTTGCCGGCCCGGTAGGGGTCATTCACGGCGAGGTGGATGGTGTCGTACTTCTCCGGCATATAGTTCTTCAGGGCATCTTCCCTGTCGTAGACGGTGTATTTCGCGTAGATCCAGCCTTCGGTCTTGGGCTTGGCCTTCAACTGCTTGGCGGTGAGGGCAGTGTCTGCCTGCACCTTTTCGGTGAAACGTACTTTGTAGCGGTTCACGAGGCCTTTATCGTCATAGCGGTCGTAGCCTATGACTTCGAGCGCGGCGCCCTTATGCGCGAGCGAGCCGATTGCGGAAGTGGCCGTGTCCGTGATGACCGAGCTGGCGCTGCGCGCCCACACTTTCTTTTCCAGAATTACGGCCGTGGAGTCTTCGGCGAGGTTGTCCTTGCGCGCCCAGGCATAGGTCTTTTTGCCCTTCTTAATGCAGACGTAGCTGACCTTGTCCACCTTCCTGATATTCTCGGGGACCGCTTCCAGCTTGGTGCCCCTGAACAGGGTGTCGGTGACGCTGACCGTGACCGCTTCAGGGTCAGTTTCGTCGTCGATGGCATAAAGACACGCCGTAGGCCTGTCCGATGCCAGCCAGCGCGCTTCGATCACTTCCGGCTTCTTCTTGCCCCTGCATCCGACAAAGATTATTATGACTGCAGCTATGATTACTGCAGCGACTGCTCCTATTATATAGTACTTCTTCATTTTGACGGCGCAAAGATAGTGAATTCTTTGGGCTATCGGAACTCATAATAACCGTACCAGTACACGGTTTCGTCTTTTTTTAGGACGAGGGCTTTCGAGGCGGCGTCTTTGTCGCCTATCAGCATATAGTAACCCTTCCCGTTGCCGGCGCCGTAGTACTGGGTTAGGGCGGAATAGGCGGGCGTCGCATTGGAGAAAGTGCCGAGGCCTTCGTCGAACATATGGGCGTTCACGCTATGGCCGCCAGAGGAGAATCCGGTCATATCGCGCACCTTGCCGGGGCAGAAGAAGTCGCCGGTGGTGGTTTTTGTCTCGCCGCTTTCCGTCTTGAATTCGAACCTGCTGCAGAAGCCGCCTGCTATCTGCATTCCGTAGTAGATGCCTATCCTGACGTCTTCGAGGGCGGTTATTTCCACCTTGACGTAGAGGCGATGGTCCATAAAGGTGTAGGTGACGTCTTCGTTGATGGTGAAGCGCTTGTCTGCGCCCAGTTTGGTGTTGAGAGCTTCGACCTGGTTGTGGACTATTACTTTCGCTTCCGCGCCCTCGCGGGTGCCGCCCGGGAAGGACTCGCCGTCCAGGAAGATTTCGATCGACTGCGTCCTCGCAGTCGGATCGCCGTCTGCGCCGCCGCTCGAGGCGTGCCAGCCGCCCACGAAACCGCTCAGCTTTTCCGTCTGGCCGGTCGCGACAACGGTTTTCATATGGTAGGGGCCGATCCAATCGGTGTAGCTGCGGAACTTCTCCGAGCCGATTTCATAGCGGTCTATCTGCACAGTCTGGTTGTTGCTGACCTTCGCGAGAGTGATGAGGACATCCTCTCCGTCCGCGGATTTACTCTTGAACTCCGCGGTCATAGCAGTCTCGTCGGCGGTCAGGGTCACGGGAACTTTGCTCGGTTCAGGGCCAGGGCCAGGTTCGGGTGCGGGAACGGTCAGCTCCTCAGAGTACACTATCTGACTGCCGGCATTGGTACCTTTTGCCTTTACCCCGAAATGATATCTTTCGCCCTTCGTCAAACCCTCAAAGAGATAGCTCCTGGCTTCGGCGGGAAGCGGAGCGGCCTGATTGACAGGCTGGTTACTGACAGATTCGTTTCCTTTTGTCTGGAACACCCACCAGCCTTCGACTCCTTCTCCGCTATGCTCCCATCTGAGTTCTGCCGAGGTCGGACCGACCAGCTCCACGCGCAGGCCAGTCGGGTCTGAAGGCGCTTTGGATGTTGGCTGTGAAGGCTCCTTGCTTCCGCAGGAGAAAACCGCCATAGCGGCTATCAGTAGGGGGATTACATTCATTTTCATCCGTCAGTCTGAGTATATCTTCGTAAAGATACTAAATATGCGCTTAAGTCCGTTCAGAAACCGCTGAAAAATATATTTTAATACGAAAGCGACGTTTCTTTCGGCCGATGTGACGAAATACTCGCTATGTTCGTGCCGTTAAATCATTAAAACTTACAACTATGGACACAAATCTTGAAAACATCGATCTTTCGAAAAAGATCAGCGCAATCATTAAGCAGCGCCGCAAACACGCTATTTATGATTTGAAGGACAGCCTCATTGACATGATCAACACTATCTGCGAAGTGTATAATGATGAAATGCTCCTTGAACCCGAATTATACCACTTCACAAAGGATCTGGCCGGCTTCACCCCGGAGCAGCTAGAGAACTTTCTGGATAAGTATGACAATGAAGGAGTGGAAACCTGGATTGAATCCGGGGCAGACGGAATGCTGGACGACCTTATCATCCGCTTCGTTAATTTCCGAAAGATGAACAGGGGTAGTATGCTTCTGCGTTTTCCCTGCACTTTCCAGAAATGGACGCCGCAGGACGACGAAGACCTTCGCGCCATCTGGACCCGCACCGATCCGGCAAACGTGAAGTGGGAAGACCTCGAAGAAATGTTCGGCCGTCCTCGCAACGCCATCAAAATCCGCCTGGAAAAGCTCGGCTTCACCCTCGCCGATCCCGCCGTCAGAAGGTATAGCTGATTTCCGCGTCAAAATCGCTTGTTTTAGCGCCGGAATGATTGGGAATGGTCATTTCGGCGCTTTTTCGGGCGATTATGGCGCCGATTGGGTGGATTCGGACAGTTTTCGCGCCGAAAATGGCTGTTCTGACGCCGGAGGAGTGGTTTCTTATTAGATCGGCGCCGAAAAGAGGGTTTTTGGCGCCGTAAGAAAGCAGGTCGAAGCACAAAAACAAAGATATTAACGAAATTCTCAGGCTCATTTCTTCTTACCACTATTAACCATTGCATAGTTACTGCAGACTGACGGCCTGGAAAATCGCGTCATTTTGGTATTGTTCATCTGCGGCGGGGTTTAGTTTTTAACTACATTTAGGTATATTTGCGCTCGAAATGACTTCCAGGAAACTCCAAAGCGTCAGCGGAATCAGCCCCGCGCTATTCGCCACTCTGTGCGAGATCTACACCTCCGACAACCCGAAGGTGGATCTCGAGAAGTTGGACACAACGGACATTCCGGTGCTGCTCAGAATCCTGAGGAACACGCACAGACATTATCTGGAGGCCACGATAGTCGCGATTCACGACAATGTGCACAGGATGACTCAAATGTGCTCCCCGGAGAACAGCGCAGTCATCAACCGCTTCTTCGACGACTACGAACTGGACATCAAGACACACATCCATTTCGAGGAAAAGGTGGTGTTCAAATACATCGAAGGCCTTCTGAAGGGCGAGCGCGATTCACGCTTCTCGGTGGATATGCTCCGCGAGATGCACGACGATGCCGAAGACAAACTCACGGACTTCAAGAACATCGTGATGAGCCATCTGCCGGACAGCGACACAAGCGATGCGCGATATGAGGTGCTCGTGGGCATCCTGAATGTGGAGGACGCCATCAGGCGCCACACCGTGATTGAAGAGAAGGTGCTTATGCCTTTGGCCGAACTGCTCGAGAAAGGTCATACCAAAGTCGAAGCAAACCCTGAGGAAAAAGAGTCCCAGGACATCCTCTCCGAGCGCGAAAAGGAGATAGTAAAAGAAGTTGCCCGCGGTCTCACAAACAAGGAAATCGCGGACAAGCTCTTTATTTCAGTCTTCACGGTGACTACTCACCGCAAGAACATCACCCAGAAACTGGGCATCAAGACTATTGCCGGCCTGACTGTCTACGCCCTTATGAACGGGCTGATCAGCCAGACCGACATAGAACTATAGTTTACTTCTTCTCACGGGTGAGATCGTAACGACGCAGGCAGGATGATGCCTCCTTCTCACTGCCGCCGTATGCGGAAAGCATTACGATGTGGCCCGCATCTGCTTCAGCGTCATAGACATAAGCCACAGACACGAGTCCGCCGCCGGGCATTGCGCCCTTGTTGTCGCTGTTGGAAGCGATGAGAGCTACCGTGTTGTCAGGTGTGGAAGCAGTCACATCCACGATTGTGATGTGAGTCTCGTTCCAGTTGCTTCCGCCCACTACTGCGTAGACGTGGCCGCTGTACTGGAATGCCTTCACGTCGCCGGTGATGCAGACATTGCCCCAGCCGTAGAGACCGCCGTAACGCTTGGTGCCGCCGTTGATGCTCTCGGCAGTGCCGCGGAGTATCATATCGTTTCCGGTATAGCCCTGGCGTGCGGCCACTATCATACCCGCGCTGCCATCCTTGCCCCAGGTGGGCTCGTCGGCGTTGAGGTGGTTGCGGTCGAAGTTGGCCTCCGGCTCCTCAGAGAGAGAGTTGAGGGCCTGGGCATAGACAAACAGGGCGTCTTCCTTGGTCACTCCGAGAGGAGAAACGGTGCTTCCTGCGGTCTGGCCGAGTCTCCAGAGGGCGGGGACGTGGTTCATTCTCTGGTGGTTGCCGTCTTTGTCCACGGACCAGGCGGGTACTTCCCTATCCCTGTCTATCTCCGCGCGGCCGGTCTGGAACCAGGCCCAGGTGCCGTCGATGATCGAGCCGGCGTTGAAATGGAAGAGGTGATGGTTGCCTGCGCTGGGGAAACCGGTCGAGCCGTTTCCGCCCTGCTTTGCAGCAATCAGCATCCTGCCGGTGAAATCACCGCTGACGTTCATATACATAAGGCAGCTTGCGTTCTCGTAGAACAGGACGGGAGCCTTGTCCCAACCGTCAGGCCAGGCGTAGAAGCGGGTAGCGTTGGTGAAATTCCAGGTGAAGTTGCCGTCGCCGTCGGTAGGGGCAGCGGTGAAATCGCCGTCGCCGTAGCCGACCGCTACGATCAGCACACCCTTGTCGTCGTTACCCATAGACATCATACTGGCAGTAGGGAGAATGTCGCCCCAGTTCAGCTCACCCACATAATTGAGGCCGAGGTCATAGACGCGCCTGTCGCAGGTGACGATGTTCTTAGGACCGGAGAAAGCGATCTCGTTGCCGCCATAGAAAGCGATGTCGTTGTTGGCGCCCATTGCGGTGAGGAGTTTGCCGTCGGAAGCTGAAGGCGCGCAGGCCACATCATACTCGATAGGAAGGGTCTTGACGGTGTACTCATTGGAGGTCTCTCCGTCTTCTGCGGTGACGGTGAGCTTGCGCTCCACGGTCCAATCAGAGATAGTTTCGGGATTGGGAGAAATGGTAGCCTTCTCGGAGATGGAGACCTCTGCGGTGCCGTTGGCAACTATTGCAGCCTCCTCAGGCTTGTACTGCAACTCGATAATCTTCTGTGCGTCGAAGATTTCTCCTTCAACCACGGTGGTGCCGTCGGTGAGGCTGAATGCAAGGATCTTGCAGGCCTTGCTCTTCTCCACGGGCACCGGATCTTCTTTTCCCTCGTCGGGTTTTTCAGGATTGACTTCGTTGTTACAAGAGATTGCAAACGTGCCTATCATAAGGGCGCTTGCCATTAACAAAAAGAATTTCTTCATAATCGAAAAAAATTATTTGATGAATTATTCGTATGCAATTTCAGCGTGCACTTTGTATTTCTTCTCAAATCCTGTCCTTGCGGATTTGACCGTGAGCACAAGCCTGGGCTGGTCGGACTCGTCGAGGGTGAGGTCGTGGTGACCTGATAGAGAAGGTGTAATATAAAGGTCGTAGAAGACTGTCGCCTCGAGGGTCACATCGGTTAAATCCCAAAGGGTACGCTTGTTGCGCGGGACGACAAACACTATCTCTCCGACTTCATCCGGCGCGTTCTGGGTGATATTAGCAGCCACCTGCTCCCTGACCAGGAACTTCGTGTTGTTCTTGTCGATGTCCTTGTAGGGCACATTCCACATAAGCATCGAGGTGATCACGACCTCGCTGTCTTCGTGAGTGAACGGCATCTCCACCTGCTTGCACGATACGGATGAGAGTGCAAGGCCGGCAAGTATAAGTAATGCTATCTTTTTCATAATATCACCATCCAGGATTATTCATTCCGCCGAGGGCGGCATTGTTGTTGATCTCGCCCGAAGGCAGTGCGAAGCAGTAGTAACGCTCCAGGAACACGCGTTTGGTGTCGTCGTCGGCGTCGCACTTCTCATATGTGAATCCACCGGGAGCGGTGTCGCTCTTCTTGATAAGGACTCCGTTGAAGCTCACGTTGTTGAGCCTTTCCACGCCCTTCTTCCAGCGGCGGAGATCCCAGAAGCGGAAATTCTCACCTCCGAGTTCCACTATCCTTTCGTGTTCCAGCACATCCATAAAGTCATCCAGGGTTGCGGCGTTCTTCCCCGGAAGGCCCACCCTTGCACGCACTTCGTTCAGCGCCTGCAGGGCGGCGGTCTTATTTGCCGACCAATCCTTCCTGGCAAGGGCCTCCGCTTTGTTGAGCAGGACCTCGCCGTAGCGTAGCATAATGTCGAAATGGTTGCTTCCGGCAAGATTCCAGCTGTTGTCGCCTTCTGTTATGAACTTGCGGTAGTAGTAGCCGGTGCAGGTGGAGGTGCGGGCTCCGTCTTTCACGAAGATCTGTATGCCGTCTTCCCCGCCCTCGTAGGTCTCGAGCTTGCGGCCTTCCCAATCTTCGTTGTTGTAGAGTATGGTCGCGTAGAAGCGGGGCTCGCGGCCGGAGAACGGATCGTTGCCCCAGGCGGTCGGATTGGCCTGATAGGCCTCCCAGGTAAACGCCGAGCCGTCCGCCATCTCGAAGGCGTCCGCGAACTCGGCCGTGGGGGTGATAGGATAGCCGAAGCCCTTGCCGCCGTGGCGTGAGTTGTCGCCGGCGGGGCGGAAGATCTGGTCCGCGTTGTGGCTAAGGCCTGTGGGGGCGAAATCCACTATCATCAGGTTCTCCTTGGAATATTTGTCGGCAAAGACGTTTGCATATGACGGATCGAGCCCGGCGCCCATAGCCTTGCAGGAATCTGCAGCGGCTATCACTTCATCCCACTGCCCTGCGTAAAGCGCGGCGCGGGAAAGGAAGCCGTAAGCGGCGACCCTGGTCATCCTGCTGAAATTGCTGGCGTCCCAGGCAACCGGAAGGTCCGTCGCCGCAGCCTTGATCTCATCAATCACCCACTGCCACGATTCAGCCTCAGTCATACGTGGTTTATCGTTGGCTTCCGGGCCTTCGTATTTGTCGCGCAGGATCACCCCTCCGTAGACACGGATGAGATAGAAGTACTGCATAGCCCTGAGGTAACGGATCTCGGCAACGCGCACTTTCAGGAAGTCCGCCGAATACATCGAACCATAGCCTTGGGCGTCGCGCAGGAACTCGTTGAAACGTCGTATGCGGGTGTAGGAGTCTGTCCAGTTCGCCAGAATCGAAGCGTCGTCGGAATTGAACGGCTCATAGTTGAACATCTTGCGGTTGTAGCGGCGGCTCTGGGTCCAGTCCGCATCCTTCAGGAGGTCGGTCATACAGTCCGTAAACTGATTGTCCAGCATCTTGATGGTGGATTTCTCGCGGACTGCGCCGTAGAGGCCTATCACATACTGGTCCAGAATAGCCTGGTCGCCGGACCAGATCGCATCCTGGGTAAGCCTGTCGGTCGCAGGGATATTCACCACGTCATCGCAGGAGGTAAGGCAGCCGAGAAGGCCCGCCAGAGAAAGAATAATCAGATAATTTCTTGTTTTCATCGTTCGATCCTCCTATGCTAGAAAGTAAGGTTGACGCCGAGGCTGTAGGTGTGCTGCTGCGGATAGTATCCGTTGTTCACTCCGGGATTCTCCGGATCCAGATACTGATAGTGAGAGAGAGTCCAGAGGTTGGTGCCCGCCAGATAGACCATCACCTTGGAGATGCTCATATTGCGAAGCAGACGCTCCGGCACAGTGTAACTGAACTGAAGGTTCTTGAGGCGCAGGTAACTGCCGTCGATGAGCCACCAGTCGGAGAGCACGTCGTTGTTGGCGTTGCGGCTGTTGTGCATACGCGGGTAACGGGCGTTGCTGTTGTCCACCACCCTCGTGGGGTCGTATTCAGCCACTATGTCCGGGTCGAGCCAGGAATTCTCCACCACGTGTTTGAAGGCGTTGCCGCCCGCTCCGTACCAGGGACGGGTGAACATAGTTCCGTCCGAATGGCCGTTGTTGTAGATGCCCAGGATAGGGAAATTACACATCGTCACTCCGTAGAAGAGAGCCGTGAGGGCAAAGCCCTTGTAAGAAAGGTCCACGTTGAAGGAGAAGTTCATCTCCGGAATCTGCGAATAGCCGAGCCACACCCAGTCGCGGCCGTCGCGGGACACCTTGCCGTCGCCGTTCTGGTCCACATAGCGGAGGTCGCCCATCTGCGGCTTGCCTGCCGGTGGAGCGGGAGCGTTGTCCACCTGCTCCTGAGTGTTGTAGAACGGGCTGCCGTTCTCGTCGCGCAGCGTTTGGAAGCCGTACCATTGGTTCAGCGGCCTGCCGATCTGGATGTTGTTTCGCGACGCGGAATCGGAAATGAAGCGCGAGAGCACTTTGTTGCGCGACCACGCCAGCGTACCGCGCAGCGAGTAATTGAAGCCTGAAGGCAGGAAGTTGGTGTGCGTGAGGATAAGTTCGAATCCTCTGTCGTCCATAGTTCCGGTGTTCATCCACGTCGGATATGCGCCGCCGAGCGAGGGCGAGTAATTCGCTCCGCCGCTGGCTTCCAGGATGCGGTCGGTGTATTTGTAGAACCAGTCGAACTCCACGTTCAGCTTGTTGCGCAGCACTGCGAGGTCGAAGCCTGCGTTGTAGGCGGTGGTGTGGGACCACGTCAGGTCGCTGTAGACATAGGGATTGCTGGTGTAGAAACCATAGACCGGGTTCGAGCCGCCGCCCAGGATCCAGGTCACGGAGCCGCTGCTCATAAACGAGGACTGGTAGAGGTAGGCGCTCACGTCGGACGAGCCGAGCTGGCCGACCGAAGCCCTGAGCTTCAGGTTGTCTATCCAGCCTATCTTGCTCATAAAGTCTTCCTTGGAGATGTTCCATCCCAGCGAGACGGACGGGAAGGTTCCCCAGCGGTTCTCGGGGGCGAATTTGTAGGACGCTTCACGGCGCACGGATGCCTCTAGAAGGTACTTGCCGTCGTAGTTATAGGAGAGCCTGCCTACGAAGCCGACTTCCCCGCTGTAGCCGTAGCCGCCATAGACATCCGGCGACTGCGTTGCGTTCTTCGTTCCTAGACTGAGGTCCACGGGGAAGGTGGTCGCGTAGCCGCGCCTGTATCCCAGAATGTAATCGCTGAAGTATTTGGTGCGTTCGAAAAGGCCCAGGAAGGTGATGGAATGCTTGCCGAACTGCCTGTCGTAAGTGATCTGAGGCCTGAGGTTGACGCTGTAGCCCCAATCAGTCTGCTTGCAGAAGTTGTGCTCGGTGATTCCTTCGGAGATACCTCTTTCGACCGTATACTTGGTCGTGTTGAAGGCGTAGACTGTGTAGGTCTGCAGGAACTGCCTGTAGGAAGAAAGGTTGAAGTTCACGCCTGCGAACATAGAGAGTTTCAGGCCCTTGAGGAAGGTGTCCTCGCCGAAAGCGTACTCGAGGGTGGAACGTCCTGCATAGTCCCAGGCGTCCCAGGTCTGGTAGCCGGAGTCGTCCAGCGCGGAATCCGGCTGGAAGATGGCGCCGCCGTTGTTGATACCCAGAGGATAGGTCTTGTCGTAGACAGGATCGTAGTAGGTGCTGGAAATGATGGGCAGCATATAATTCGCACGCTGGATAGGGTCGAAGTAGGCCTGCACGCCCATATCGTAACCGGGCATATAGCGGTTGGACTTGCGCAGCGACATATTCATACTGAACGTAAGCTCCTTCGTGATCTTCGCGTTGAAGCTGCCGCGCACGTTGATACGGTCGTAGCCGGTGTTGCGCACGGTACCGATCTGGTCCATATAGCCGATGCTGCCGAAATAGGTCACCTTATCCGTGCCGCCGTTGACCGAGAGGTTGTGCTGCTGGATGGTGCCGTGGTCGTTGTAGATGAGCGAGCGCCAGTCGGTGTCGCCGTAGATTCCGGCGTCCTTCATTCCCTGGATGATCTCCGGAGTCCATTTGTCCGGCTTCCCTTCCATCCTGAGGCCGAGGTTGTACCAGTAGACGTACTCTTCCGCGTTGAGCAGCTCGGGTTCGTTGAAGTTCTTCGAGATGGTGTAGGAGCCCTCGTAGGACACCGTCGCCCTGCCGGCCTTGGAGCCCTGCTTGGTGGTGATGACGATAACGCCGTTGCCGCCGCGCACGCCGTAGACGGATGCCGCCGCGGCGTCCTTAAGCACGGAGATGCTCTCGATGTCCGAAGGGTTCAGGTTTATCATCTGCCCGGACTCCATTCCGTCGATAATGTAGAGCGGGCGGTTGTTCGAGCCGTAGGTGCTGAATCCACGGATGATGATGTCGGCGTGGTCAGCGCCCGGCGTACCCATAGTCTGAACTGCGGTAAGGCCGGGGAGTTTTCCTGCCAGCATACTCGAGACGTTTGTTTGCGGCGCCTTCTGGAGGTCCTTGGCGGTTACGCTCACCACCGAAGAAGTCATATACTCCTTCTTCTGCACGCCGTAGCCCACGACCACGACCTCGTCCAGGAAGAGCGCGTCCTCCGTCAGGACTATGCGGAGGTCCTTGCCGGAGAATTTGACGGTCTGGTTTGCAAAGCCTATGCAGCTGATTTCCAACTGCGCGCCCACGGGCACCATAATCGTGAACTCTCCGTGAGCGCCGGTCACTGTGCCGTTTCCGCCCGAGCCCACCTCGATCACGGCGGCGCCGGGCACGGCCAGGCCTGTCTCGTCCACCACGATTCCCTTCGCGCTCACCGCTTTCTGGGCATACGCAGAACTCATCCCCGCAAAGAGCAGAAGAAGCGCAATGCAGGAGAGTAACAGTTTATTACTTGAAATCATTAATTGGTTATAATTTAGTTCTTCAAATATACTAAATGATTCGCAATTCTCTAGCATAATTTTTGTATATTTGACCACTAAAAAATTCTTTAAGTAGGTTAATTATGAAAAAAACAATGCTCACCGCGTTGGCTGTTCTTGCCGGCGCATTGTGCTTTGCCCAGCAGCAGATGCCTCTTCTTCCCATCGACCCTGCAGTCCGCATCGGTCAGTTGGAAAACGGCCTTACCTATTATATAAGGCATAACGAGGAGCCTAAGGGCCAGGCTAACTTCTACATCGCCCAGAAAGTGGGATCCATTCTCGAGGAAGAAGACCAGAGGGGTCTTGCCCACTTCCTTGAGCATATGTGTTTCAACGGAACACAGAACTTCCCCGGAAACGGAGTTATCAAGTACTGCGAATCCATCGGTGTGAAATTCGGCGCTGATCTGAACGCCTACACCAGCATCGACGAGACGGTCTACAACATCGACAACGTGCCGGTCCAGTCCTTCCCGACCGCGATTGACTCCTGCCTCCTTATCCTCCACGACTGGGCGGGCGCCCTTCTTCTCGAGGGCGACGACATCGACCACGAACGCGGAGTCATCCACGAAGAATGGCGCTCCAGGCAGAACGCTTCGATGAGGATGTATGAGAAGATCCTCCCCGAGATCTATCCCGGAAACAAGTACGGCCAGCGCCTGCCTATCGGCACTATGGAGGTCGTGGACAACTTCCCGTACGAAGCTATCCGCGCCTACTATCACAAATGGTATCGCCCGGACCAGCAGGGTATCGTGGTGGTCGGTGATATCGACGTAGACGAGGTCGAGGCGAAGATCGCCTCCATCTTCGGCAGCCTTCCCGCAGCCGGTCCAGATGCGGCGGAGCGTTACTATCTCCCCATCGAGAAGAACGTGGAGCCCATCATCAGCATCGCCAAGGATAAGGAGCAGCCGTATGCTATGGCCTACATCTTCAAGAAGCACGACGCCGTGAAGCCTGAGGAAAAGGTCGATCTGAACTACGGTATTTATCACTACGCCCTCAACGCTGCGGAACTGATGATACGCGAGCGTATCGAGGAAATGCTCCAGAAGCCGGATCCCGACTTCGTGGAGGCCGGAATCGACGACGAAGAGTACTTCGTTTCGAAGACCGAATACGCTTTCACAGGCTATGCCGTCACCGACGAGAATCAGCTCCTCCGCGGAATCACTTCCGTCTACCGCGAGATGCTCCGCGTCATCCGCAACGGCTTCACCGCTTCCGAGTATGACCGCGCACGCCAGAACATCCTGACCAACCTGGAAACTCAGTTCAACCAGCGCGAGAAGAAGACCAGCGGAAGCTACTGCCGCGAATATGTGCGCCACTTCATCGACAACGAGCCTATTATGGGCATCGAGAACCGGTACACTCTCACCCAGCAGATCGCTCCGATGATCCCCGTGGAGGCAATCAACCAGATTATCGCCTCGATCATAGAGCCCAATAACCTCGTGGTTGTCTGTATGCTCCCTGATAAGGACGGCGTCGTCTATCCCACCGAGGACGAGATCAAGGCCGCTCTTGCAGCAGTGGAGGCCGAGGAGATTGCTCCTTATGAGGACAAAGTCTCCGACGAACCCCTTATCGCGAAGCTCCCCAAGGCCGGCAAGGTAAAGAAGACCGAGGCCGCTCCTTTCGGCTACACCAAGCTCACCTTCAAGAACGGCGCTACCGTCTACTTCCAGCAGACCGACTTCAATGCCGACGAGGTGATCTTCAGGGCCACCAGTTTCGGCGGAAGGTCTCTCTACGGCAATGAAGATATCATCACCCTCTCCAGCCTCGGCGAACTCATCGACGTTGCAGGTCTGGGCAACTTCTCCAGCACCGAGCTCACCAAGGCTCTCACCGGAAAGAAGGTCAGCCTCGGCGCCACTGTGAACGAGTATCAGGAAGCCCTCAGGGGCAAGAGCACCCCGAAGGATTTCGAGACTCTCCTCCAGCTCAACTACCTCTATTTCACGGCTCTCCGTTCAGATGAAGAAGCATTCCAGTCGTGGAAGACCAAGACCGCGGCTATGCTCGCCAACCAGGAAGCCCAGCCTATGAGCGCCCTGCAGGACAGCATCAAGGTTCTCTATGCAGATCCCAACCGCGCCTACAGGCTCAAGTCTGCAGACATAGACAAGGTCGATTACGCACGCGCAATGCAGATTGCCGCAGAGCGTTTCTCGAACGCGGCAGACTTCACCTTCATCATCACCGGTGCAATCAGCCTGGACGAGGCGAAGCCGCTTCTCGAGCAGTACATCGGCTCTCTCCCTGCAAAGAAGAACAAGAAAGAGAGCTTCAAGCTTTCCGGCTATGAGTTCCGCGAGGGACCGCTCAACGTCAGCTTCGAGCGCCAGATGGGCACCCCTATGGCCACCAGCCTCACACTCGAGAGCGCGAAGATCGACTATAGCCTGAAGAACGACCTCACATTCGAGATCGCTTGCCAGACCCTCTCGATGGTTCTCCTCGAGGAAATCCGCGAAAAGGAAGGCGCGACTTACTCCATCGGCGCATATGGCTCTACCAGCAGCGTGCCTTACGGAAACGCCTACGTGCAGATCCTCTACCAGACCAACCCCGAGAAGGTGGCCTACACCGATGGCAGGGTCAATGAAATAGTCGCCGAGTTCATCGCCAACGGTCCTTCCGCAGAGAACCTCGCCAAGGCGAAGGAGTATCTTGCCAAGGAGTACAAGGCCGATCAGAGGGAGAACACCTTCTGGTCTATGATCCTACAGGACAAACTCATCAGCGGAGAGGATATGCAGACCGGCTACCTCGAAGTGCTTGATTCCATCACCGCCGAGGACGCCGCCGCCCTCCTGAAGACCATCATCGACCAGAACAACAAGACCGTTATCGTGATGGTTGGCGTCGAATAACGGGTAATTGCGGCCCTCACGCCAATAGGCGTGGGAGCCAACTCGCTGATAATCAGCAAAATAAATAAATTAGGTGTCCCAAAAACGGGGCACCTAATTTCATTAAAACTCTATATATCAATGTTTTAGCCCCCACGGGCCCTCACGGGCTCACAAGAGCCCTGCGCAAAGGCTAGAGTAATTCGAACGAAGCAGAATTACGGGTTCTGGAATCCCCTCCGATGAAGACCTGGAACTCGCCTGGCTCGGCGACATACTTCATATCCTGGTTCCAGAAGGAAAGGGCGTCCAGACCAATCTCGAAACTGACCTCTCGGGTCTCGCCGGGCTGGAGAAGCACTTTCTCGAAGCCCTTCAGCTCGCGCACAGGGCGGGAAGAAGAAGCCACCACGTCGCGGATGTACATCTGCACGACCTCCTTGCCGGCGACCGAGCCGGTGTTTGTCACGGCGACCGAAGCGACCAGCTTGGACCCTGCCTTCATAGAATCAGAAGAGAGCTTAACCGGCCCGTATTCAAACGTCGTATACGAAAGACCATATCCGAACGGATAGACCGGATCGTTGTCCACATCCAGATAGTTCGAGCGGAACTTCATAAACCAGCCGCCTTCGTCCAAAGGCCTGCCGGTGTTCTTATGCGCATAATAAATAGGGACCTGGCCCACGTTCTTCGGGAAGGTCATAGTCAGCTTTCCTGAAGGGTTCACGTCGCCGAACAGCACGTCTGCGAGCGAATACGCAGCCTCGGTGCCGCCGAACCAGGCATCCAGGATAGCAGGCACGTTCTCGCTCTCCCACTGGATCGTCAGAGGACGGCCGTTGAAGAGCACGAGCACCACGGGCTTGCCGGTCTTGAGGAGAGCCTTGAGCAGATCCTTCTGCACATCCGGAATATCCAGATTGGTGCGGGAAGAAGCCTCGCCTGACATCTCGGAGGCTTCGCCTAGCGCGGCTATCACCACGTCGGAGCGCAGCGCCACCGCGACAGCCTCCGCCAGCAGCGACATATCCGAGCGGTTGTCCCTGCCGAGTTCACGGCCGAACATAGTGGAATTCGCCTCGAGGACGGGGTCCTTGCAGAGATTCGAGCCCTTTGCATACAGCACACGCACATCCGGGCCGGCGACCTCCTTGATACCGTCCAGCAGAGTGGTAGTGCGGCTATGCTGGGCAGCAACCGACCACGTGCCGGGCATATTCGCGCCGGTGTTGGCCAGGGGGCCGATAACTGCGACCGTGCCCTTGCGCTCCAGAGGCAGAAGTCCGCCATCGTTCTTCAACAGAACGTAGGATTCGCCGGAAATACGGCGGGCGATGGCGCGGTTCTCGTCACTGTAGACGACTTTAGAAGCCTCCTGCTCGCGGCAGAACTTGTAGGGATCGTCGAACAGCCCGAGCTTGTACTTCGCCTCGAGCACCCTGCGGCACGCGCGGTCGAGCGTCTTCACCGACACCTCGCCCTTCTCGATGCCGGGGATAGTCTGGGAGAACAGTGCCTCCGCGACCATATCCATATCCATACCGGCGTTAAGCGAGCGCACGCCCACTTCGTGGTAGTCGCCCACCCCGTGCATTATGCACTCGGAGATGCCGGTGTAGTCCGACACTACGAAGCCGTCCCAGCCCCACTGCTCGCGCAGCACGTCCGTAAGCAGCCATTTGTTGACCGAAGCAGGCACGTCGTCCACGGTGTTGAACGA
>JAFYIK010000194.1 GCA_017538685.1 Bacteroidales bacterium
AAAGTAGCGTGTCTACCATTTCACCACTACCGCGATTTGGGACTGCAAAAATAGTATGATTTCTTTAATTCGCAAAATTTTCGTGCTAAATCTTGGTTTCCCCTTCACCTCTCTGTTTTTACCGTGAAATGTAATCTCCTTATAATCAACAAGATACAAATTAGCCGTACTCAAAATTAAGTACGGCTATTTTATAAACAAGTGAGATTCAGCGAGTTACATTTCACGGCTTTTGGGGGAAAATTCCAAAAACCGCGGCGCCGCTGCCGGTCATAGAGGCGTAGATGGCGCCGTCGGCATAGAAGCGTTCTTTCAGGGCGGCGATTTCGGGATGCCTAGGGAAAACACTGGCTTCGAAATCGTTCACGACCTTGCCGCGCCACTCTCTGACGGGAAGGGCGAGGAGCTCACGAAGGGACGTGTGATTGTCTTTGATCCATTTATCGCGGGGTACGATTCCGCCGTAAGCCTCCGCCGTGCTGACGTGCACGCCTTCCGGTTTCGCGATCCTTATCTCATACTCGGACAGGTCTATATCCGCAGGAGTAAGTATTTCTCCCTTCCCGGAACCCCATTGAGGAGTGTTCCTGATAAAGAATGCGCAATCCGCCCCGAGTTTGCCGGCATAGGCCTCTAGTTGTTCGACTGAAAGGTTCAACTCAAACAATTCGCTGAGCATTCGTAGGGCGAAAGCGCAGTCGGACGAGCCGCCGCCAAGGCCGGCCCCGACCGGGATCCCCTTCCGGACGCGGATGCTGACCGGACCGATTCCGCACTCCCCGGCGAGCAGCCGCCAGGCCTTGGCGGTCAGGTCCGACTGCGGGTCCCAGTCCGCTCCCTCAAGTTGTATAGAGAACTTGTCCGCCTTCACTATTTCCAGTTCATCGCGGAAAGAGTCGACCGGATAGAAGAGCGTGTCGAGGTCGTGGTATCCATCCGCCCTCTTGCGGAGGACGTTAAGGCCGATGTTGATTTTCGGGGTGGGGTAGCAGATCATTCTTTCGGTTTTGAGTATTCACATCCGCAGAAGGTCTGGTTGTAGAAACCGAGCTCGCGGATCAGCTCGGCCCGGCGTGGCTGCAGGCCGCCCTTGCGCCAGTTCATATCCCACCAGACGACCGGAGTCGCAGTTCCGTCGGCACCCGATCGTGAAACCGCCTGGCACGCCGCCGCGCCGGCCGTGTTAACCTGCTCCAGGTCTTTCCATCGGGAAGAGGCGAGAGTTGTTGCCAGAACAGCGAACCCGTTCGCAGCGGCATACCTGGCCGCCCTTGCGAGACGGTAGCGGAAGCACTCGAGGCAGCGAGGGCCTCTCTCCGGAGCATCCTCCCGGCCGCGTGCGACGCAAGTAAGCCACTCGGCGTGGTCATAATCGTCGTCAACCCACTCCACACCGAGCGAATCGCAATAGCGCATAATTGCGCGCTTGCGCAGTTCGTATTCGTCTAAAGGGGTGATGTTTGAATTCGAAAAAAACACAGTGGGCTTCAGGCCATTCTGGACCATACACTCCAGAATCGCTGAAGAGCAGGGCGCACAGCACGCGTGCAGAAGGATGCGCCCTTCCGCCGGCGGGACTAATTTAACCAAAGGTGCTGCACACAAGTCCATACCACGCAAAGATAGTAACTTTTTGGGGTTACTCTGAAATCCGGACTACAGAGTAACCCCGAGTTTTTATATATTTGCGATATGATTGGAATTCTACTGATGATAATATATCTGGTCGGCCTGGTTCCGGCGTTTATCTCGGCGCAGGATCTCTGGAGACAGAACACGATAAAGTGGATCAGCAAAGTTGCTCTCGCAGTGCTGATAGTTCTGTTCAGCTGGGTCGGGTATTTCGGCTACTGGTACGGAATGCGGCACTTTATCGTCAATAAAGGCCATCTGGAAGCCGGAGAATAAGCTTCCTGGTCGCGGAATCAGCGGAAATAATAAAATCTTCGTGGAGGGGAATCATCACCTGCTCCCCTGCTGTCGTACGGACGTAAAGGCAGAAGTTACCTGGTATCGGTTCGTAGTCTTCCACGACTCCGACTTCATAATCCTCGTCGAACACCTTCCAGCCCACGAAATCCTCGGAAGAGCCTTCTTCTTCGAACTCGCCGTCAAACAAAATATCCCGTCCGACCATCTCCTCGGCGTCCTTCAAAGAACGCACGCCCGTCATATGGACTATATAGCGCGAAGTCCCGCGCGCGATGCAGTCATCGAAAAAGAAAGGGGCCGGTAAACCGTCGAATTCGACGTATACCGGACCCTCGATTTGTTCAAGTTCCACTTCGGGAGCGCTCACGAGAAGCCCTCCGTCAGTGCCATTGGACTTGAGAATTTTGCCAATGCGAAGCATTAGGCCTCCTCTGCGGGTGCCTCTGCCTCAGCTGCGGGAGCCTCCTCAGCGGGAGTCTCTTCTGCAGCGGCTTCAGCCTCTGCCTTTGCTGCTGCCTCAGCGGCGGCGAGCTCGGCTGCCTTCTTGGCGATGGCCTCAGCCCTAGCTTCATTGACCTTTGCCTCTTCGGCCTTGGCGGCCTTGGCTGCAGCGATAGCCTCGTTCTTCAGACCATTTACCTTGGCCTCGATCTTGGCGTCGCGCTGGGCCTTCCAGTCGTTCCACTTCTGGTCGGCGGCCTCCGGAGTCAGAGCTCCCTTGGCGACACCGCCGTCGAGGTGATTACGAAGGAGGACACCCTCATAAGAGAGGATCCTGCGGCAAACGAGAGTGGGCTCTGCACCGACCTTAAGCCAAGCAAGAGCACGCTCGAAGTTAAGAGTAATCGTAGCGGGGTTGGTGTTGGGATTGTACACACCAATCTGCTCGATGAAACGACCGTCACGCGGGGCGCGCGTGTCTGCCACAACAATGTGGAAGAATGCGAAATTCTTCTTTCCGTGGCGCTGTAAACGAATTTTAACAGCCATTGTGAATCTGTTTAATAGTTAATAATTGCTTTGTGCCCTACTCGAGAGCGGACGCAAATATACGAAAAATAATTACCTTTGCAATCACTTGTACAAAAACCAATTACAAATGAAGAAAATCATTTTCACCCTTATGTTCCTCCTCGCAGGAGCAATCGCATTCGCCCAGAATGCCAGGAACGACAAAGCAGACGGAATCGTTGGCAAATACTTCATCGAGAAAGAAAACAGCAAGGTAGAGTTCGTTAAGAACGCCCAGGGTTCTTACGACGGTTATGTGTATTGGACCGCCGAGAACGGCGACGAGCACATCGACCTCGTGAAGGGCATCAAATACAACGCAGAGAAGAAGCGCTGGGACGGCGCAAAGATCAGCGACCCCACCCGTGGGATCAAGGCAAACTGCACCATCCTCTTCAACAAGGACGGTATGCTTCAGGTTTCAGGAAAAGTGATGGGTATCGGAGAGACTCACCTCTGGAAGCCGATAAGCGAGTAATACTCTTCCGGCAGCCTGCTTAAGACAGGCGAAAGGAAAGAAAGTATCTGCAGCCGGCGCGCCTCTTCTTCGGGAATACCGCGGGAGCGCATATAGAACAATTCGTCGGCGGACAGATATCCGATGGCAGCCCCGTGTGAGCAGACCACGTCATCAGCGTAGATTTCAAGCTGAGGGTCGGTCTGGACACGGGCTCCTTCGTTTAAGAGGAGCGAGTTGCACGACTGGTAGGCCTCCGTCTTCTGGGCATCCTTCTGAACATAGATGAGGCCGTTGAACAGCACGCTCGACTGCCCGTCGGCCACACCGCGGAACAGCTGGTTGGACTTGCAACCACCTGCAAGATGGCGGACGTTCATCCGGATGGATACGTGCTCGTCTGCGCGGCAGACGAAAAGGCCGGCGGCATCAAGCTCCGCGCCTTCTCCCGTCAGCTCGACCGTGAGTGCAAAGTCGGCGTCCGCGCCCGGCAGGACCACGAAAGTCACCTTGAGGCTTTCTCCAGCCCCAAGAACGACCTTCTGCGGGATTTCGTCCCTGCCTATGACATAAATCCTATCCATCTATTCCTTCGAATCCTTCGGCTTCTATCCGGTCTGCCAGCTCCTTTCCGCCCGTGCGGACGATGCGGCCGTCTTTCAGCACGTGAACCACATCGGGAACTATATATTCCAGTAATTTATGGTAATGGGTGATAATAATAGACGAAGTTTCCGGCGTCTTCAATGAATTTACCCCGTCCGCCACTATCTTCAGCGCATCCACATCCAGGCCGCTGTCCGTCTCGTCCAAAATCGACAGAACAGGCTCCAGCATAGCCATCTGGAAAATCTCCCCGCGCTTTTTCTCTCCACCCGAGAAGCCCACGTTGACCTCGCGCTTCGCGAATTCCGGTTTCATCTTCAGCAGGGCCATTTTCTGCTTCAGCAGTCCCAAAAACTCCGCAGCGCTGAGTTCCGGCAGGCCGGCCGCCTTTCGCCGTGCCTGCACGGCTGCCTTCAGGAAGTTGGTCATACTCACGCCCGGGATCTCGATCGGATACTGGAAACTCAGGAACAGCCCGGCCCACGAGCGTTCCTCCGGGCTCATCGTCAGAAGGTCGCGACCAGCGAAGCTGACGCTGCCGGCGGTGACTTCGTAGCCCGGCCGGCCGGTGAGCACGGCGCTTAAGGTGGATTTGCCTGCTCCGTTGGGGCCCATCACAGCGTGCACCTCGCCGCGGCGGATCTGCAAATCTACTCCGTGGAGGATTTCCTTGCCCTCAACACTTGCGTGAAGGCCTTTGATATCAAGCAATACTTCGTTCATAATCATCCGATTGATCCCTCGAGGGAGACTGACAATAGTTTCTGGGCTTCCACGGCGAATTCCATAGGCAGGCGCTGAAGGACTTCCTTAGCGTAGCCGTTGACGATAAGGCTCACCGCTTCCTCGGGCGGCACACCGCGCTGGTTGCAATAGAAGAGCTGGTCTTCGCTTATCTTGGATGTGGTGGCTTCGTGTTCCACGATGGCCCTGGGGCAGGCATTCTGGATTACCGGGAAGGTGTGCGCGCCGCAAAGCGAGCCGATAAGAAGCGAGTCGCACTGCGAGTAGTTACGGGCTCCCACGGCCCCCGGGTTCATACGCACGAGTCCGCGGTAGGAGTTCTGGCTATGGCCGGCGCTGATACCCTTGCTGATGATGCGGCTCCTGGTGTTCCGGCCAAGGTGTATCATCTTGGTGCCTGTGTCGGCCTGCTGGTAATTGTTTGTGAGGGCGACGGAGTAGAACTCCGAAGAGCTGTTGTCGCCTTTCAAGATGGTCGAAGGGTATTTCCAGGTGATGGCGGAACCAGTCTCCACCTGCGTCCAGCTGAGGTGCGAGCCTTCGCCCTTGCAGATGCCGCGCTTGGTGACGAGATTCAGGATGCCGCCGCGGCCCTGCTCGTCGCCCGGGTACCAGTTCTGCACGGTGCTGTAGCGCACGTCAGCCCCGGCCTCCACGACTATCTCCACCACCGCGGCGTGCAGCTGATGCTCGTCGCGCATCGGCGCGGTGCAGCCTTCCATATACGAAACCTGCGAGCCTTCGTCGGCCACGATGAGCGTGCGCTCGAACTGGCCCGTGCCGCTCGCGTTGATGCGGAAGTAGCTGGACAGATCCATCGGGCATTTCACGCCCTTCGGGATGTAGCAGAACGATCCGTCGGAGAAGACGGCGCTGTTAAGCGCGGCGTAGAAGTTGTCGCCTGCAGGCACCACTGAGGCCAGGTACTTGCGCACGAGTTCCGGATGCTCGCGGACCGCCTCGGAGAAGGAGCAGAAGATTATGCCCTTCTCCGCAAGCGCTTTGCGGAAGGTGGTGGTCACGCTGACGCTGTCGAAGACCGCGTCCACGGCCACCTTCGACCGCACGCCCGCGAGCACTTCCCTCTCGCTGATGGGAATGCCGAGCTTGTCGAAGGTCTCCTGCAGCTTCGGGTCTATCTCCTTCGGGCGCTCCGCATCCTTTTTCGGAGCAGCGTAGTAGATTATGTCCTGGAAATCTATTTCAGGCAGCGTAAGGTGCCCCCAGGTCGGAGGCGTCATCTTCTGCCATTTGCGGAACGCGTCCAGACGGAACTCCAGCAGCCAGTCGGGCTCCTGCTTGATAGCAGAAATCTGACGGATTATCTGCTCGGAGAGGCCCTTCGGCACATACTCCTGCTCGACATCCGTCACGAACCCCTCCTTGTACTGCTTGGAGGTAATATCTACTAACGTCTCGTCCATTTACCGGCGCAAATATAACTCTATTCCGGGAATTGTTTGACCTTCAGTGGGGCGTTGACCCCCAGCTCTTTCCAGGCGGCGTCGGCGCCTTCTTTGATGGCGTCCCAGTACTGCCGGGTGCCGATGTGGACGAGGTCGAAGACCATACATCCGTCGCTCTGGGTGAGGCAGAGCTTCACCGCGGCGGTGGCGTTGAAGTTCGCTTCGGCCACGGAGAAGGTTCCCCAGAACGGGCAGTCGCCGCAAAGGATATCCCTGCAGTAGTTGAGCGCATACTCAATGGTGTCCGCGCTTCCAAGGCCTGTAACCTTTTTGTAATACGCGCCAAGTTGGAAGTAATCCAGGAGATCCGCATAACCTGTCGTGTGGTAGTTATTGGTCGCCCACCACACATTGTCCACTATTTTGTATTTCTGGCTGCCCCAGTTCTGTCCGTTTGCGGGGAGCGGATACCAGGCCGCGGCCCAGACAGACAGGTCGGCGTCCGGCCTTACGGCCTTCACAGCTTCGCGGCATTCTGCCACCACGTCGTGGATGACCTTCGAGCGCCACTCTATCCACTGGTTATAGAGTTTGCCGGGAGTGTAGTCTCCGCGCTTAGTCTCAGGAGTCCTGTAGTAGTAAATGTCCTCCGGCCAGTTCTCCACCGGCGCGCCTATGTACTCTTCGAACTGGGCGCGGGAGTAGTCGGAGAAGTCGCTGTTGGCATCCATATAGCGGCAGTAGTCCAGCACGAAACCGTCCAGGGCCGCATACTTCGGATTCGAGAAAATCTCCGTGAGCATAGTCTTGACATACTGCACGGTCTTGGGGTGGCAGGGATTGATGGCTCCGAACAGGGCGTCCGGGTCGTCGCTGATCTTCATCAGTCCACCCGGCACCCACTCCACGCATTCTATGTCTTTGAAATAGTCGTCCTCGTACAAAGCGCCGGTGCGTGTGGACTTCTCGCCCATCACCATCACCGAAGCAGAGGCCTCAACCCTCATTCCCAGCTCTTTCGCGACTTTCAGGATATATTCCAGATAATCGTAATCCCTGTTCACGGTCTGGCCGCCGAGCGTGATGCAGGGGCCGAGGAACTCGCTTTCGTAGAGCGCGCGTCCGTTGCCGGGCTTGATGCCCACTACTATTCCGTTGAAGCCTTTTTCCCTCGCCCTCGTGAGAGTCGAGCGGATGTCGGCCTTTTTCTCGAAACGCTTGTAATTCGCCGAAGCGTCGATCCACATAACGAGCGGCTTCTCACGGACTGTATCGCCCGGAGCTATGTAACCCGGATCCACGGCAACGGTGTCAACCGGATCCACGGCGACAGTGTCAGCAGGATCCTTCGGATCGTCGGGGCCCACCGGTTTGACATTCGGATCACCGCAACGGCACATCAGCAGAGCGGCCGCGCACAGGAAAACAATTATCTTTTTCTGCATTCTTTCTCAGCACGTTTAATTCCCCTTTTCAGGGCATCCCACGCCTCCGGCTTTCCGAAGGTATGGCACATATCGAAGGCCATCATACCGTCCGACTGCGTCAGGCAGACGTAGGCCGCATCCTCAAGGTCGATGGGGTTGCATATCTGGAACGAGCCGACCATCTTGCAGGCGCCGTCCACATCACGGTTCGAGCGCATCATCGCGTACTCCATCGACTCCAGATCGTCCAGACCCCACACCCTTTCGAGGTAGGCGCCCGTCATAAACACGTCCAGGTTCTCGGCCATTCCGGTCTCGCCGTAGTCCGGCGCGGCCCAGTCGTCCAGGTACTGCTCGTAGTAGCGAGCGTTCTTCGAGGCCCAGTTCTGGCCGTTGCCATAGAGGGCGTGCAGCCAGCTGGCGGCCCAGTACTCCAGTTCCACGGACGGATAATTCTCGTCTTTCCAGGCCTTGACCTTCGCGACGAAGTCCGTGATTATCTGCGAGCGGAACTTCCACCACTGCTTGTAATACTTTCCGGGCACGCGACGGCCGTCGGGGCCGTAGCTGAACACGTCCTCCGGCCAGCGCTCCAGCGGCTCGCCGACATACTTCTCGAACGCAGCGCGGGTCTCCGGGGAGAAATCGGCCTGCGCGCTCGGGAAACGGCAGTAGTCCAGAGCGAATCCGTCCAGGTCGCAGCTCTCGAAGATAGTCTTGATGTTCTGCATCGCTATCTCCTGCGCCTGCGGCAGCAGCGGGTTCATAAACGCAGCCACTTCCCGAGGCATATCTTCTATCTTTTTGAAGCCGTCCGGGGTATACATCACGCAGGTCAGCCGCGCGATGGCGGGGTCGTCATAGACAAGGCCGCGGTGCCAGTAAGGCGAGCCTGCCGGGAAGATGGTTGCTGCTATGGAGACTTTCATCCCGCGCCTGTGCGCCTCCTGAACGAACATCTGCACGTTGTCCAGATAGAGGATTCCGTCGCATCCGCGGACATCCAGCACGGCCCAGTTGAAACCGGTGTCCTTGCATTTGTCCAGATAGTAGGCCACGGAATCCCTCGTGGAAAGCCTGGCGTGGTTGTCGATGGCCATCCACATATACTTGGGCTTCTCTGCGTTCGGAGCGCAGGAAGCCACAAGCATAAGGATAAGCAGACTAAAGAATCGTAGTCGTGAGGTCATAGGAAACTACGGTGCCTCCCATTGTTTCAAAGATGACGTGACCGGTTCCGGTGACGGGATCATAGACGTAGGCAGAGCACGGCGGGTTGTACTGGCCGCCCTCGATTCTGTCGGTAGGCAGGAGGTAATTGACTGCGGATTCATCCACCTCATCGGTCTCCTCGTCGTCTTCCACATAAGAATCACCCCTCTGGATGGTGACCCAGCCGCAAGGCCAGGAGTTGGAAGAAGCCACTATGTACTTCTCGCCGATGTACTTGAAAGCGCGGACGTGGCCGTAGGAGTGGTTGCCATACTGGAACCTCTGTCCTTCGGAATCCCACTTGCCCCAGGTAACACATCCCTTGAGTGCGACTTCGTCCACGCTGCCGCTCATAAAGCCCGAAAGGCTGCTGTAGTAGTAGTATGCCGAAGAAGCGTTTCCGGTGTCGCCATATTCGGCTGCAGCGAGGGAATCCCAACAGACGAAACCGTCTTCCGGATTGCCGGAGAAGAAGGAAAGTTGCTGTCCCCAGCAACCGTCGTTGCTCGGATGGTTGATCTTCGGGCCGTACCAGGTGCAGTTCGGAGAACCGTCGGCCTTGAAGTAACCGCCGCCTTTGTAGACGAGCACGTGGTGCATCTGAGGAGGCTGCGACACTCCGGTGCGGAAGTTAAGGATAAACTCTCCCTTCACGTCGCCGGCGACGGACATATACATACACTGGTAATCGACAGGTCCGTAGATCTTGGTAGGAGGGTTGCTATAGCCATCCACCCAGGCATACACCTCGGTGCGGCAGCCGACCGAACCGTCCTCATAGGTTCCTTCGTAGGCGGTCACGGCCACGAGAACGCCGTTTTTGTCGTTCGACATCGAAGCGAGCTGCTTGTCGGACTTGATGGTGCCGTCGCCGTAGGTAAGGAGTCCGGTCACGCCCTCGACATTGAGAGTGTCGATAATGTTGCCGTCGAGGTCCACGATACTGAGGTCTGCGAAAGCGACCTTGTCATAGTCCACGAATGCCACACCGCAGTCGTTGTTGGCCTTTCCCGAGACGGGAAGCTTCTTAGCCCATTTCTTGACCACGGCCTGTTTCATCACGGCCGGTGCGGTGTAGATGTTATAGACGGTTTTGCTCACGCCGTCCTCGGCGGTGACGGTGAAGTTCACTCCGCCTTCCACGGTGTAATCCCTCTCGACTGCGGGGTCGGGGCTGATAGTGGCGTTTTCGGATATCCTCACCATAGCCGTGGCGTTCTTGAGGCCCTCCAGCTGTGATTCCATATAAGGAAGCTCAACGCTCTTGTCGGCCTGGTCCACGAAACCGACCACCGCATAGTCTTCGGCGAGCGCATTGAACAGGGTCAAGCGGCACTCCGAGCTTTTCGGCTCAGGCTGAGGGCCGTCCGGTTTGCAGGCGACTAAAGCGCCGCCGACGGCAAGAACCGCAAAAAGAAGTCTTAATGTCTTCATAATGAATGATTTATTATTGTTTATTCTTTAGCGTATTTGGCTGTGATATAATAATCTTTGGTGCGTCCGGTCATCTTGGCGAGGACGGTCACTTCAATGCCTTCGGTGACATCGTGGATGCCGTAGAGGGTGCGGTCCACGGGCTTGCTTAGTTCTTTGGTGACCTTCACATAGGCGTCCAGCCCGACGTTGGCTCTGAACTTCACGGCATCGAGGTCTATCTCCCTGCGGTTTTCCTTGGGGATGGTGAACTTGATGGTGCCGGCTTCCTGGTCGATCACTCCGAGGGCCTCATACTTGATAGTCTCCCCGGAAGAATCCTTTTTAGTCGTGCATATCTTGATGGCGCTGATGGTCGCATCGTCGTGGACGAATTCCTCGTCGGGCACGGCGCAGGACCACGATCCGAGGGCCAGCGCAGCTAATGCGATTATGGTGAATGTGCGTTTCATTGCGTAATTGTTTACCATCCGGGGTTGTTGTCCTCAGGACCGATTTTATTGTTGTTGTTTATCTCGGTCTTCGGCAGCGAGAAGGCGTAATAGCTGGGAAGGAAGGTGTGTACTATGCCTTTGCCGTCGCAGCTTACCTGCTTGTAGTCGAAGGTGCCGTCTGTCTTCTTGGTGATCCAGCAGCCGTGGAAGTTCTTCCCGCCGATCACGGCGACAGCGTCTTCCCAGCGGCGGAGATCCCAGAAGCGCTGGCCCTCGCCCGCCAGCTCGACCATCCTTTCGTGCTTGATGTCTGCCATAGCGGTGTCCAGGTCGGAACCGGTCTTGGCCGGCATACCCACCCTGTCGCGGATGCGGTTGAGCTGGATGTAGGCGTTGACGAAATCGCCCTTCTGCGCATAGGCCTCGGCCTTGTTCAGCACGACCTCGGCGAAGCGCATCACGATAGCGAAATGGTCGCTGCCGTACTTCTCCCAGCCGGTCTGGTTCTCGTAGATGAACTTCTTGAGATAGTAGCCGGTGACGGTGCTGCCCGCTGCGCCGGAGGTGTTGAATTCCACTATCTTGTCGATACCGTCCTTGAACACGGTGGTGTCCGCGCTGACGAAGGTCTCTATCTTGCGCCCCTCCCAGGTGGCGCCGTTGTAGAGGATGCTGGAGTAGAAGCGCGGATCGCGGCCCGTGTAAGGGTCGGCTCCGTTGGTCTCCCAGCTGAACGGGGTACCGTCCGCCATTTCATAGCTGTCCACCAGCTCGGAGGTGGGTCCGAACACGGCATAGACGTTGGCTCCCGGGTGCTTTCCGTTCTCGGCGCCGTCGCCCAGCGGGCGGAAGAACACGTCGGCCCTGTGCGTGAGCTTGTTCTGCACGAACTCGAAGGTGAGCAGGAGCTCGGGGCTGTCGATGCTCTCGAAGATGTTGTCGTAGCTTGGGTCGAGCGTGCCGCCGTAGGCCTCGCAGGAGTCGGCCGCATCGATGACGACGTCCCAGCGATGGGCGTAGAGGGCCGCCTTCGAGAGGAGTCCCCAGGCATAGGCGCGGGTTATGCGCCCGCGGGGCTGGTTCTTGCGGATGTTGCTTCCGGCGTAGCGCAGGTCGCTTTCAATGAAATCCCAGACCTCATCGGGGGTTGCAAGCGCTTTGTCGTTCTGGTCGGGGCCGTCCACGGCGTCGCGGATGATGCATTTGCCGTAGATTTTCATCAGCTTGAGGTAGATGTAGGCGCGGATGCAGCGCATTTCGGCGCATCTGGTCTGCACGAAGTCGTCACCGAGCTTGGTGCCGTAGACGGGGGCGTCGCGCAGGAATTCGTTGCACCTGCGGATGCGGTTGTAGCAGTCGCTCCAGCATTCGAACGCCCCGGCATTGTCGCCGTTCCACGAATTCTGGCAGAAGGCGGAGTTGTAGGGGTGGTTATACTGGTTCCACGAATTGGACTTGAGTATGTCCGAATAGGCATCCCAGACGCTGGCGCAGTTGCTGTCGCCGCCCACGGTGCCGTTGTTTTCCTTTATGAAGTTGTAGAGGCCGAGCAGATACATATCCGCGTTGCCCGTCGTGGACCACACCGTGGTGACCGAATAGCGGTCGGAGGGATCGATATCGAGGGCTTCTCCTATCCAGTCTTTGCAGGAAGTGAGGATTGCCGCCGCAAAAAGAATGAACAAATACTTTTTCATTTTCTTTCCTCCCTTTTAGAATGTTACTTTAGCGCCGAGGCTGACGGTTCTCTGCTGAGGATAGTAGCCGTTGTTGATACCGGGATTCTCGGGGTCGATGTACTTGAACGCCGAGACAGTGAGGAGGTTCGTGCCCGCAAGGAACACGCGGAGAGCGGTGACCGGAGTCTTGGTCAGCCACTTCGACGGGAGGTCATAGGCGAGCTGGGCGTTCTTCAAGCGAAGATAGCTTCCGTCGCGTATCCACCAGTCTGAGATCCAGGCGTTGTTCGCATTGGTCGTGGCCGCAAGCCTGGGATAATGGGCATCGGTGTGCTCGGGAGTCCAGGCATCCTCCACCAAATAACGGAGAGTGTTGCCACCGCCATAGAAGGCACGCGTGTACATAGTGTTGTCCATATTATCGTTGGACCACCAGCCGCAGAGGGCATAATTACAGAGCGTCGCGCCCTGGAAGAGCATACTCAGCGAAACGCCTTTATAGGCGACGTCGCAGTTAAGCGAGAAGGTCATTTCCGGGGTGCTGGAGCGGCCTATCTTCACGAAGTCTTCGGTGCTGCTGATCTTGCCGTCGCCGTTGATGTCCTCATACTTGATGGCGCCGAGCTCCGTCTTTCCGGTGGGGGCGGAAGGAGCGGCATCCACCTCTTCCTGGGTCTGGAACAGGCCTAGGGCGTGGAAGCCGTAGAAAGCTCCCATAGGCTGGCCAAGTTGCGCGCGATAGGAAGGATAGGAATCGGACAGGCGCCTGGAAATGAGCTTGTTGCGCGACCAGCCCACGATTCCGGTCACGGTGTAACTCCAGCCGTTGGCGAATGCATCGCCCCAACTGACGGTCATATCGAAGCCCCTGTTGTCCACCTTTCCGGTGTTCATCCACACGGGGTTGTTGCCGCCGAGCGATGGAGCATAGAAGCCAGTGTCGTCGTATTCGAGAATGCGCGAAGTGAGCTTGTAGAAGACATCCAGCTCCACGGACAACTTGTTGTTCAGGGCCCTGGATTCGAAGCCGACGTTGTAGGTGTTCGTACGCGACCAGGTCAGGTCTTTATACACGTAGTTGGAAGTGTAGTAGATCGAATAAGCCTGCCCCGCTATGTAGTGCGAAATGTTCGGCGAGGTGCTTTTGTAGGTCTGCATATACAGATATGCGTCGGTGTCGTCGCGTCCGAGGATACCGGCCGAGGTGCGGACCTTCAGGAAGTTCAGCCAGTCCACGTCCGCCAGGAAGTCCTCCTGCGACATCACCCAACCGAGGGCGAGCGACGGGAAGAAGCCCCACCTGTTTTCAGGTGCGAATTTGTACGACGCGTCGGCGCGAAGCGTGGCCTCGGCAAGATACTTCTTGTCGTAGGCGTAGCTGATGCGCCCTGCGGCGCCGAAGCTTCCGGTATTGCTGTAGCCGCCGGACACCGGAGTGGTCGGGAAGGTCTGGCCGTGGTTGAGATCGATAGGAGATGCTTCCGCGTAACCGGTCTTCGAGCCCGTCATAGTGTCGCCGTGGTAGGTGTAGCGCTCCATAAAGAACAGGGCAGAGACGTGGTTCTTCCCGAAATCGCGCTCATAGGTAACCTGCGGACGAATGGTAAGATTGGCGCCCATCGAGTGCGACTTATTGAAATTGTTCTCACCGATTCCGAGCGAGGTTCTCTGCGAGACCATATCCGTCGTGGCGCTGTACTGATAGAGCTGGAAACTCTCCAGATAGTTGCGGTTGAGGGTATAGTCGAAGTTATAAGAGAAGTTTACGCCCGCCTTGAGGCCCTTCAGGAAATTGATACCGAGGGCGGTGAAGTCGTAGTCGAGGGTGGAACGGACCTCCGCCATCCATCTGTCTTCCGTCTGATAACCGGTGTTAAGCGCCGCCAGCGGGGTGTAGGTGTACACTCCGTTGGTGAAGCCGAGAGGGAGTCCGTTGTATTCGGTGGCGAGGATGGGGATGGCGTAGCAGGCCTGGCGCAGAGGCGAGAACTCGCCCTGCCAGGTTCCCTTTCCTTTGTTGTCGCGCATGCTGAGGCCCGGCCACAGCCTGTCCGTGTTGGCGGCAGACACGTTGATGTTGTAGCGAAGGCCCTTGCTGAGCTGGGCGTCGATGTTCGCGCGGATGTTGTAGCGCTCCATCGACGTGTTCTTGAGGATACCCTGCTGATTCATATATCCCACCGAAGTGAAGTAACGGAACTTGTCAGTGCCGCCGCTGGCCGAGAGGTTATGCTGACGGGTGAGGCCGAAGTCGTTGTAGATCAGCGCCCAGTTGTCCGTCTCGCCGTAGAGGCCGCGGTCTTTCAGGCTCTGGATGCGCTCGGGGGTCCAGAACGGGGTCTGGCCGTCCATCTCGCGCGCTTTGTTGTGCC
>JAFYIK010000195.1 GCA_017538685.1 Bacteroidales bacterium
AGGAAAGTCCGAAAAAATTACGATATTTGATGCTATGAGCACCAAACTGACCACACTATTAATCCTTTTACCTTTACTCTTCGGCTGCGAGGACAGCGGCGTCATCGCCCCGCCGGAGGATACACACAAACAGGCGATAGTGGACGACACTACGCCTCCCGTAAACCCGCAGGAGCCTGCAGACACAACCACCACGCCGGAACCCGCGGACACGACGACCACGCCGACCACGCCGACCGATCCTGAGCCCCCGGTCGAGATCCCCGAGGACGCTATCCTCGTGACAAACCCTTTGATGGAGGTTTATCTGGAAGAGGTGAACTACCCGGAAGGAGACTGGTCCTACAGCAAGATCCTGGACTATCCGGGCGGCGGTTTTGAAGGTGTGGGCGACCTCCCGCAGACCGTCACGATATCGTGGACCGAAAAGGCATCGGGAGCGCTTACCCTCACCCTCACAGAGGGCGACTGGAGCAGAACTTACAGCGTGTCTTCAGGCAAGACTTCCTGCGATGTGACCAACCTGGTCCCGAACCGCAAATACGAATGGGTGGTCACGACCTCCGACGGCACCGAGGTGGCGAAAAACTATTTCTGGACCAAAGGCCATCTGCATCAGATCTTTTTCACCAAGCAGGTCCGCAACGGCCGCGACCTCGGCGGCTGGAAGACCAAAGACGGCAAGACGGTCAAGTATCGCAAGATCTACCGCTCGGGCAAGCCGTCCGAGAGCTATGCCGATGCGGCCGGAGTCAAAGATATGCGCGCCGAAGGCATCAAGGCCCAGCTTGACCTCCGCGAAATCAGCGACAGCCACGACAAAAGTTCTCCTATGGGAAACGATGTGGACTTCTTCGTCGGCGATTTCGAGAACGGATATAAGGCTATGATGGAAGAAGGCACCAAGGTGAAAGCATCGTTCGAGTTCGTGCTGAAAAGCCTGAAAGCCGGCAAACCCGTGCTTTTCCACTGCTCCATAGGCAGCGACCGCACCGGCACATTCTCGATTCTGCTGCTTGGTCTTCTCGGCGTGCCGGAACCCGACCTCTGCAAGGAGTACGAAATCACCTACTTCGCTCCGGAAAAATGGAGCGTCACGAACGGCAAGGTGGACCGCCTGCGCACCAACAAGAACCGTTATCTCCAGGCAATCAACTATCTGTTGAAATTCGGGTCCTATAAAGATTTCCGCGCCTGTGTCGAAAAGTATTTCCTGTCGATAGGCGTGTCACAGACTGATATCAACGATTTCAGAACCCTGATGCTCGAATAGCCTATGCGAACGCTTAAATCAATACTTCTCACCGCTCTCCTGGCGCTGTCCGCTTTCACGGCTGGCGCGAGGGCGGATTCGCTGGGCCTGGCATACTCCGTCCGCGGGGTGGTAGTGGACTCGCGCAGCGGAAACAGGATGGCGGCCGTGGGCATACGGGTCAGCGGGCGCGACTATGCGACCGTGTCCAATGCGGACGGCGCGTTCGTGATCAAGTCGGACGGGCCGATCAGCGAGCTGACGTTCTCCTATGTGGGCTACCAGACCCTGACGCTGCCCGTGGCGGGCACGGAAGTGACGGCGCGGATGGTGCAGGAGCGCTACCTGCTCGACCCGTCGAGCATCATCACGGGCGAGCCGATGGAGATAGTCCGCAGCGCCGTGATGCTGATCCGCGAGAACTACCCCGACCGGTCGGAGCTGCTCAAATGCTTCTATCGTGAGACGCTGCAGAAACGCGGGCGTTTCATCTCAGTGGCCGAGGCAGTGTCGCGCGTGTACAAATCGTCGTACTACGGGCTGGACCACGGCGACCGCGTGGCCCTGGACAAGAGCCGTATGCTGATGAGCCAGCGCAGCCGCGACACCCTGAGTGTGAAAGTCCAGGGCGGGCCGACCCTCCCGATCACGGCCGACGTCGTGGGCGACCGCGACCTCCTGCTGGACGATATTCTGGCGGGCAAGTACATACTCGAAATGGGCGCCCCCGCATATATCGGCGACCGCCTTCAGTTCGTCATACATTTCGAGCCGGCGGAGAAATGCGAATATGCCCTGTTCTACGGGACTATGTATATAGACCGCGAGAGGCTGTTCTTCACCCGCGTGGAGATGGCGCTGGACGTTTCCGACCCCGCGCTCGCCACCCGTCAGCTGCTGCAAAAAAAACCTTTAGGCCTCCGTTTCACGCCGAAAGAAATTTCTTTCATCATCTCGTATCGCTACGACGGAGCGGTGTGCAGGATGGATTATTACCGTTCCACGTACCGCTTCAATTGCGACTGGAAAAAGAGGATGCTGAAGACCAACTACACCATCGTGAACGAGACCGTGGTCACTGACGTGATCCGGCCGGTAGTGCCCATCAGCCGCGACGAACAGTTCCGTCCGTCAGACACGATGGCGGACAAAGCGGCCGCGTTCTTCGACCCCGAATTCTGGCAGGGATACAACATAATCGAGCCCACGGAATCCCTCGAGCACGCGGCGAAACGCCTGCAGAAATAACTTAAATTCCGAAGAAATATTTGCGGACCCAGTACTCGAACAGCGGGTCCAGGACGACTGCGCCGCCGCCGGGGAGGAAGGTGACGATTTCCTTTTTCTCCAGGGCGTCCTTCAGACGGACGACATTGGCGGAAGAATTAAGGCCGTACTTCGCGATAACGTCCGAAGAGCTGAATTTGGTCTCGCCGTCCAGGATCGCGCGCAGCAGGAACACCTGGAAATTGGTCAGTCCGTTCATCACGGCCATAAAGCGCGGCTCGTGCATAGCGATAAGCGAGAGCATACTCTCGTCCACCACCGCCTGGGTGATGTACCCGCGGCTGAGACCGTCGCAGATGGCGGCGAAATGGTTTACGTAGTAGATATTGCAGCGGAGCTTTGCGCAGACGTCGCGTATGAGCTCCTTGTCGATCACCTTTCCGCTTACGAGGAAACCGCGGGTGACGTAGTTCTCGATGTCCTTCACGCTGACGGGCTCGAGCTTTACCCTCTCCACCATACGGTAGAAGTAGCGCCTGACCTCGAAGATGTCTTTCATCGCGTTCACCATACTTCCTATCCACACCCAGCTGCAGTGTCCGCGCGGGGCTTTGCGCACTATTTCTTCGAAAATTTGCAGGATGTGGTCCGGATCGTCCGTCAGCAGGATGTTCTGGAACTCGAACACGCAGACGTAAAGCTTCTCCCGGCTTTCCGCTGCGATGCGGTACGGCAGGCTGAACACGGCGCGCAAGGAAGCGTCGGTGAGAGGCCCCTCCAGCGAGAGGAAATTGCCGCCGCGGGCATAGGATTCGGGGTCGAAGCGCAGGGCGCTGTGGGTCAGATACCGGCCGCACATCTCCCCGATCTCCTCCGGAGTGCCGGCATACTGCCCGATCACGGCTGATGCCAGCCGGATGGCGAACGCTTCTGCGGTGCGGGCGCTCATCAGCGAAAGGTCCAACGTGCGGAAGCCGGCCTGGGAGGCGCGCAGCGAGAGGAAGGTCTCGCGGAGCAGGGAAGTCTTACCTGTCTTCGGCGGCTCGTAGATCACGGCGTTCTCGCTGCGCGCAAGCAGGCCGGCCAGCTGCTCCTGCTCGGAGCGGCGCCCGACGAAACTCTTGCCGGTGACATAACGGTCGTATGTGAAGACAGTGTCCATATCCACCAAAGGTGATCATTACAAAAATAGCAAAAAATATTTTGCAGGTAAAAGAATTTTACCTACTTTTGCAGCCCATTTTATAGATGACCGCTGAGCAGGTAAAGAGCAGCCGCGAGGGCTGACGCTTACGGCCGAAACTTTTAAACAAAGTTTTACAATGTACGCAATCGTTGATATTGCAGGCCAGCAGTTCAAGGTTGAAGCTGGCAATGAAATCTTCTGCAACCGTCTTCCGGAAGCAAAAGGTGCTGATGTGGAGTTCGACAAAGTCCTTCTTCTCGACAATGAGGGTAAGGTGAAGGTCGGCGCTCCCTATGTGAAGGGCGTTACCGTCAAGGCCACCGTCCTCGCAGACGACGCAAGGGCTGACAAAGTCCTCGTATTCAAGAAGATCCGTCGCAAAGGATTCCAGAAGTGCAACGGACACCGTCAGAAACTCTCCAAAATCCGTATCGCAGAGATCGCAATCGCTGCTTAAAACTAGTTGAATTATGGCACACAAGAAAGGACAATCAAGTTCGAAGAACGGTCGTGAATCACAAAGCAAGCGACTTGGTCTCAAGAAGTTCGGTGGAGAAACCGTGAAGGCTGGCAACATAATCGTCCGCCAGAGAGGAACGGTCCACAACCCTGACAAAAATGTCGGAATGGGTAAGGATCACACCCTGTATGCCCTCGTGGATGGAACTGTCAAGTTCACCCGCAAGCGCCAGGATAAGTCTTACGTTTCCGTAGTTCCCTTCGAGAACTAATCTCAAGGGCTAAAACATGCTTACACTCAAGACGCTGCGCGAAGACCGCGACAAGGTCATCGCAAAACTCAAGATCAAGAATTTCGACGCCGCGCCCCTCGTAGACAAAATCATCGAGTTGGACGCGAAGCGTCGTGCTCTGCAGGCCGAGAGCGACGCTCTCCTGTCCGAGCAGAAGCAGAAGGCGGCCGAAATCGGCGCGCTGATGAAGCAGGGTCTCAAGGAGCAGGCCGAGAAGGCGAAAGCCGCAGTGGCAGAACTCAAGGCAAAGAGCAACGCTCTTCTCACCGAGATGGACGCCGCTGTCAGCGAAATGGAAGCCAATCTCGTGCTGATCCCCAATATGCCTTGCGACCTCGTAGCGCCCGGTAAGGGAGCCGAAGACAACCAGGTGGTGAAGATGGGCGGCCCGGAGGTGAACCTTCCGGAAGGCGCCCTCCCTCACTGGGAACTCGCCAAGAAGTACGATATTATCGACTTCGACCTCGGTGTCAAGATCACGGGAGCAGGTTTCCCTGTCTACAAAGGCAAGGGAGCGAAACTCCAGAGGGCTCTTATCAACTTCTTCCTGGATTGCAACACCGCAGCCGGGTACAAGGAAGTGGAGCCGCCGGTGATGGTTAACAAAGACTCCGGTTTCGGTACTGGTCAACTTCCCGACAAGGAAGGCCAGATGTACCACGCCGAGGTGGACGACTTCTATATGGTCCCCACCGCCGAGGTGCCCGTCACCAACATCTTCCGTGACGTGATCCTTGCCGAGAACGAAATTCCGCAGCGTCTTACCGCTTACACTCCTTGCTTCCGCCGCGAGGCCGGATCCTACGGCAAGGATGTAAGGGGATTGAATCGCCTCCACCAGTTCGACAAAGTCGAGATAGTGCGCGTGGAGAAGCCCGAGGACAGTTATAAGGCCT
>JAFYIK010000196.1 GCA_017538685.1 Bacteroidales bacterium
CCTGACGACGGAAAGCCTTGATGGTGGCTTTGTTACCAACCTGACGAAGTTGGCCTTTGAGTTCGTAATGCTGCATTTTCTTAATGTTTAAAATGTGTTACTCAGTCCGGATCGCGCCCGGACCCCATTGCACCAAATCGCGTGTGCGATTTCCAAATGCGGCGCAAATATAGAAAGAATTATTTATTTGACAAAACCGGTCGCCTGATTCCACGAAGTGGATTTGTAGCGTTCGTTGAGCTTGGGCCAGGATGAGGTAGGAAGGAACATACTCAGGCCGCTGTAGGTGGTGATGTGGTTGCCGAGGAAGTACTCCGTGGCGTTTTTGTAGATGACAAGCTCGGCGAGCGCGGCGTCCACCGGGGCCAGCTCCTCGGCCGTGGCTCCGAGTTTCACGAGGATGTCCCTGAAGTCGAAGTGATACTGGTAGCTGTAGTTGAAGCCCTGCACCTGCGAGGTTTTGAGGCTGGTGGTTTTGTCGCGGTGGGCTTCGAAGACGGGGGCGCACGCCTGGGCCAGGGCCTCTATCTTGCTGCAGTCGTACAGGCCGATGGTGGCGTCGCCGTTTTCCTCATTAAGCGCGTAATAGTCCTGGCAGACTCCCAGAAGGTCCGGTTCGGTGCCCTTGAGCAGCCTCTCGCTCAATTTTTTGTAGTTGAAGCCCTCGGCAAGCACCTCACCCGGCGAAGCGATCAGATAGTCGCAGAGGTCGCGCCATTCGTAGACGACTTCCACGCCTCCCATCAGGCAGGCATCCATCACGATGTAGTCCATATGATAGGGGAGGGCGTGCTTGAATTCGTCTATGTCCAGCTGATAGTAGGTGTAGCTGGAATACGGGCCGTCGAACTGGGCGCCGACTCCGCAGACGCTCATCACGGTTTCCTGGCTCTTGCGATAGTCCTTCGGAATCCAGCCGGTTCCGTGCGAAGTGTACACCATACCATAGGAGTCGGAAGGATATTTGTCCCTGATATCGTTAAGCACCTTCTTCATAAAGGCGGTGTCCACGGTGATCGTTTCCTTGGGGTAGGTGAGGACGGTGTCGCGGATGACCTCGCCGTAGTGCTCATAGATCCTGAACACGACCGGTTCAGTGTCCGTTACCCAGTCGCTGCGGTTCACGGATGCGTGGCTGAACACCACCAGGGCATTGTTGTCCCACTTCCCGGGGATGTAACCTTCGCAGAGCTGGTCGAAATTTTTGTCCAGGTAGCCCTGCAGGTTGTTGTATCCCTCGCTGTAGAGGATCATCATCTTGTCGAAATGCAGGCCGGTCACGCCCTGCCTCTCAGCTTTCCTGGAAGGGCCGGCGTCCTCGAACGGGTCGATGTCCTTGACGCACGAAGAGAGCGCAAGGATCGCCATCGCGACTATGACTGTCCACCTGTATTTCATATCCCGCAAAGATAGTTATCTTTTTCGTTATATTTGCATTTGTATGGCAGCGGGCAGCGAAAGAATCCTTAAAGACTACTCTTACTATCTGAGGGTGGAAAGGGGGATGTCGCCCAACACCGTCGGCTCGTATTGCTCGGACGTGAAGGCTTTTCTGGCCTGGATGTCGTCGTTGGGCGGCCACGGCTCGTTGAATGCCGTGGATGCAGACGACATCGCGGCCTTCCTCGCCTCGCACTCCCTCGACTTTTCGAAGCGCTCGCAGGCGCGCGAGCTGAGCGCCCTGACCTCGTTCTTCGACTGGCTCGTGATCGAGGGCGAGCGGAAGGACAACCCCTGCGATGTGGTGGACGCGCCGAAGATAGGGCGCTACCTGCCGGCAGTGCTGTCCATAGAAGAGGTGAGTGCGATAATCGACGGCGTGGACACCCGCACTCCGAAGGGCGTGCGCGACAAAGCCATACTTGAGCTGCTCTACGGCTGCGGCCTGCGCGTGAGCGAGCTCTGCGGGCTGCTGATTTCCCACGTCTATGTCGAAGAGGGGTTCGTGCGCGTCGTGGGCAAGGGCAACAAAGAGCGGCTAGTGCCGATGGGGGAGAGCGCCGCGTCCGCGTTCACGGAGTGGCTCGCCGTCCGCGGCGACGCCTTCGCGCCCGAGTTCTCCGACATCGCTTTCCTGAACCGCTTCGGCAAGCCCCTGAGCCGCATCTCCGTCTTCAAACTCGTGCGCGAATACGCCCTTCTCGCCGGCGTCACGAAAGAAATCTCGCCCCACACCTTCCGCCATTCCTTCGCCACCCATCTCATCGAAAACGGCGCCGACCTTCGCGTGGTCCAGGAAATGCTTGGGCACGAGAACATCACCACCACCGAAATCTACACCCATATCGACACCGCCACCTGGCAGGGTGAGGTGCTGAAGCACCATCCCCGCCGTTAGTGCGACTCGGATTCCTCTTTTAATGGTTTTGCGGAAGGTCCCCCCGTTTTTTGCGGAAGGTTCCCCTGATAAAAGGAGACCTTCCGCAAAGCGCCGCGAAATCCGTCGGCAAATCGGGATTTTTTTGATGCCATCGGGGTTGAAAACCCCAAACATTCACTATATTTGTCTACTGCGCTTCTGCGGAAGCGTTCCTCCCCAAACTTTAACTATTAACAAACTTAATTTTCAGATTTTTATGGCAAAAGAAGTTGAAACTAAGTCCGCCGAGGTCAATGCCGCGAAGTTGAAGGCATTGCAGGCAACTCTCGACAAAATCGAGAAGGATTACGGAAAAGGCACGATAATGAAGCTCGGCGACCAGCCTGAGGCGGACGTTCAGGTGATTCCTTCGGGAAGCATCGCCCTGGACCACGCCCTCGGCATAGGCGGATACCCCCGCGGACGAATAATCGAGATCTATGGCCCCGAGTCCAGCGGTAAGACCACCCTGGCCATCCACGCCATTGCAGAAGCCCAGAAACAGGGCGGCATCGCCGCCATCATCGATGCGGAGCACGCATTCGACCGCACCTACGCCTGCAACCTGGGCGTCAACATCGACACGCTGCTCATTTCCCAGCCGGACAACGGCGAGCAGGCCCTCGAGATTGCAGACAACCTGATCCGGAGCTGTGCCGTTGACATCGTCGTGATCGACTCCGTGGCAGCCCTCACCCACAAGGCGGAAATCGAAGGCGAAATGGGCGACAACAAGGTCGGCC
>JAFYIK010000021.1 GCA_017538685.1 Bacteroidales bacterium
CGAGAGGAAGAAGGTGGATGCGGCGGTGATTGAGGTGGGAATTGGAGTAAGACTTGACAGTACGAACGTTATCAGTCCGATTTTGTCGGTGGTTACGAGCATTGGTCTGGACCATTGCGCGATGTTGGGAGATACGAGGGCCGAAATTGCCCTCGAAAAGGCCGGAATATTCAAGAAAGCCGTTCCTGCACTGGTGTGGGGACACGATCCGGAGACGGACGAGGTGTTCGGGAAATATGCGCGCGAGGTCGGGGCCGATTTGCATTTTGCAGACGAGATGGCCGGACCGGTTCATCTGGACAGGATGGATCTTCGCGGAGAGTATCAGGATGTCAACGTCCGGACTGTGCTCGCGGCTCTGAAACTTCTCGGAATCGAACCGGATTACGACGCTTTGCGCAACACCGCAAAGATCACGGGACTTCGCGGACGCTGGGAGATTCTTCAGGGGAATCCGACGGTCATCTGCGACATCGGTCACAATCCCGCCGCTCTCGCCCTGAACTTCCGCCAACTCGAGCAATACGGAAAACCTCTCACCATCGTCTACGGCATTATGGCCGACAAGGCGCTCGACGACATCGCGCCCCTTATGCCTTCTTCCGCCCGTTACATCCTCTGCGCCCCCGCCACTCCCCGCGCCCTGCCCGTCGATGAATTACATCGCAGACTGTCAGCATTAAGACCAGACTTAAATCTCCAAACTTCCCCTTCCGTCTCAGAGGCTATCCAACTTGCATTAGCCCAATCCACCCCCGACAGCATCATTTATATTGGTGGAAGTACCTTCGTCGTCGCCGAAGCGATTAAATAATTAAATAAGCGGTGCAGCAAAAAAAAGGCTGACCAAATCGGTCAGCCTTTTTCGTATTAATGAGGTTAGAATATCTTACTCTGCGGGCTCCTCGACGGCTGCGGTGTTAGCAGTCTCGATGATGACGGCACGGTTGAGCTCGATGGTCATAAACCTGTTCTGCTCGCTCTCGTCGAGGGTGATTTCGAACTGATCCTTGTCGAGACCGTACTTGTCGGTGAGGAGTTTGTGGATGTAGTTGCCACGCTGCTTCTGGAGCTGCTTGTTGCGAGCTGCAGAACCGGTGTTGTGATCGGTAAGTCCGGTGAGCGTGAAGTGGATAGTCTGATCCTGGGTGAGCATAGTCTTCACGATGCGGTCGAAGTGCTCGAGCTCCTTGACGGAGAGGGTAGCCTGACCAATCTCGAAGTAGACGATAGCCGGAGTCTCGAGGAGGCTCTTGACGATAGCGTCGTTCTGAGCGGAGTGACCTGCGAGCTCATCCTTGAGAGCGGCGTTCTCCTTGGCAGCCTCTTCCTGAGCGGCCTTGGCCTCAGCAGCCTCAGCAGCGAGCTTCTCATTCTCAGCCTGGACAGCTGCGAGAGCTGCGGCAGCCTCAGCGGCAGCGACGGTAGCGGGCATAAGGACTTCGTCCTTGGTCTGCCAGTCGTGTACGCCAAGTTTGTAAGACACACCTACGAGAGCGGTTGCCCACATAGCAAGTCCAGAAGCGGACTTGTCAAGGCAGTTCTGCTTCATACCGTAGAGGCTGGCGTCGAGGTCGAGGTCGAGCCTTTCGGTAAGGGCATACTTGACGAGGACACCGGGAGCTGCGGTGAAGTCCATAGCGGTTCCGGCAAGACGGCCAACGAAAAGACCGGCGGAAACGTAAGGGATCACCTGCCACTTGCGGGTCTTGTCATATCCCCAGAACTGGTTGGTGATATTCCACATAACATCACCGTGGGCCAGGAGCGGAATACCGCTGGTCAGGGTGTTAGTGTTGGGGTTGTTGTACTTGAAAAGTCCCGTATTCAGACCGGCGCGGATTCCCCACATAGGGTCGATCCACTTACCGAAATTGCCGTTGACAGTAACGCCGATACCGCGCAGAGGAGAATTCCAAGGCGAGTCGACTGTGATGTTAAGACCACCGGCTACACCAATGAACCAGTTGTCCAGGAATCCGTTAGTCACGAACGAATCCTTAGGGGCTTCAGTACTCTCGGCCTCCTGAGCGAATGCGACGGATGCGCCTGCGAGCAGGAGGGCAGCTAAAAGAAAAGCTTTGATTTTCATAAACGTTATATTTTGTTAACTATTTTCGTTTAACTGATACACTACTAGTATCGAGGCACAAAGATAATGAGTTTTTTTGAATTGTCAAATTATTTCCAACTCTTTTGCAACAATCCATCCCTGCCGTCCGTCGGCGAGTTCGATATTCTCCCATAAACCCATAGAATCAAGCACTTTGACTTTCGTGCCTTCGTGCAGGATAAACAGGTCTGTGCCGGAATTGCTGTCGGGCGCGCTGCGGACCACGACCACAGGCGAAACCACTATCGCAGAGGACTTTGCGGAATAGTCCGCACGTATCCTAAGAGAGAATCCAAGGCAGACGAGGCTGAGCAGGAGCGCGGCGAGACCGGCGAAGAATCCGGTTTTGCGCGCGGCGGGGCTGCGGCCGAGGAGGAAGAGGAGGAGCAAGCCGAGGGCGAGCGCGAAAAGCGCGAGGAACAGGACTGCCCACACATTGGAGCCTAGGCCGCTGCGGGCCGCGCGTAGCCAACTCACCACGAAGAATTCCGGCACGCTCTCGATGCGGTCTTTTCGGAAAGTCTGCGCGAATTCCAGGTTGTATTTGGCGTCGGAATACGAAGGATCCGCCTTCAGTGCCTTCTCGAAGTAAAGAATTGCGTGGGCCAGGTCGCCTTCCTTGAAACACGCCGAGCCTATGTTTGTCAGCAGCGCAGCGCTTTCCTGGCCTGATTCCAGAACCGAGGTCCAGGATTCACGAGCCGTCGTCCAGTCCCCTGCCGCATACGCGTCTATGCCTGTCTGCCAGGCATCCTGAGCATTCGCCGCAAACGGGAACATAAGCAATAGCGCGAGGAGGGCGGCGCCGCGGCCGCTGCGTTTCTTCTTCATAGCATCATCGATGGCGGAGATCACCTCCAGGGCAGATTTGTAGTGAGCGTCCATAGCTTCGAAACCGGCGTCGGGGGCGTAACGGGCGAACTCGCAGGCATCCAGCAGGCCGATGAACTCGTCGGCGTCTGCCTGCGGCACACCGGCGTCCAGAAGCCGGGCTGAAATAGTCTCTTTGTCCTGGCCCGAGGCCTCGATTCCGAATTTGTCAGCCACGAAGCCAAGCAGGGCTTTATGCAGTTCTTCATAGAATGCAGTGTAGAGATTGTCCTTGAGGAAAGCGCCGGCCCGGGCAAGGCGCCCGCGCGCCATCTTCGATGCGGTGCGCTTGCGCTCGCCGGCGACGTCGGCCCTGCGGGCCGCGATCTTCCTCAGACCGAGCCACAGCGCCAGCGCTCCGAGCACCAGAACTGCCAGGATGATGAAGAACGGAGTCGAGCACACGAAGAACGAACCCGCTTTGTACAAACCGGGATTGCCGGTATTAATATACCTGATGTCAGTTCCCAGATTACGCACGTCCCTTCCGGCCACTCCGGAGAACACCTGCGCGGGGCCTGAAGGCTGCAGGTCGCTGTCCGAGCGCGAGACCTTGATCGGGATGGGCTCGCCGCTGACAGTCACGTACTTCCCTGCCGAGATATCGTAGTAGCTGAACTCCACCGGCGGAATCACGAACGAGCCGTAGTGGCGCGGGATGAAGGGGTATTCGAACACCTTCGAGCCGTCTTTGTCGGATGACTTGACGTCGTAGACCTCGAAATCCGGCGGGAAGTTCACCTTCGGCGCCTGCACCAGCGCCAGATTACCCTTGCCGCTGACCGTGACCACCAGCGAAGAGGCGTCGTGAGTCGCGAGCGAATCGCGCGCGACTATGGTCTTGATCGAGAACTTGCCCACGCCCCCGCAGAACGACTCCGGCTGGGGCTGGGGCAGCGCGTTGACGTGGATGGTCGTGGACTTGGTCGACACGCGCTTGCGGATGGAACTGTAGTCGTCCTGGAAGAAACTGTCCAGGATGCTGCCGGCGTTCGAGCGGTTGCGCACCCGCAGCACGCACACAAGCTCCGCCGGATCGATCACTATGTCTCCGCTCTGCTGCGGGATGAGGGTATAGCTTCGGATGGTCGCGACATTGTAGATGGCTTCGCCGAGGGTCTCACGCTGGAATTGAATCTCGGACGGGGCTGCTGCCACCTGACTCCAGAAGCCGTCGAACGAAGGCACCCTGAAATCTTCGTAGCCGATAATATTGACTCTCTGATAGAGCCTGATTGCGGCAGTGAACGGCTCGCCCAGCATAACGTTGTGCTTGCTCACCTCGAGCCTCATAAAAAGATCCTCGCCAGAGACGGAGTAGGCGTTCTGCTGGTTCGGATTGGAGGAGGCGCTGGCGGCGCCGCTCTTGACCACCTTCACGGTAGGAGCAGATGAATTGACGGTTTTGCTTCCCATCTTGGCCACGGCCGCCGGGAGCTGGAATGTGCCCTCTTTGCGGGGCATCAGGACATAGGTGTAGGACGTCTGGGTCGATCTGCTCGTTTTGCCGTTTACTATCGAGATGGAACTGCTGGTGCCCGTCTGAGGTCCCCACACAAGTTGGAAATCGGAGGGGCACTGCCAGTCGAAGGAGGAAGGTTTGTTACCCTCCACCACGAAAGTGAGGTTGAACTGTTCGTCCAACGCCACGGCCGACGGCACCTGCACGCTGATCTGCGCGAAAGCGGCGGCCGTCGCCAATAGCGACAATATGACTGCTATTATCCTTTTCATTACCAATTCTTCTCCTTCTGTCGGGTTTTAGCCTGCAGGGCCTTGGCTTTTTCCACCTTGTCCTGAGTCTCCTTCTCCTTTGCCTGGATGGCCTGCAGCATCTGCTGCGCCTGCTGAGGAGAGATCTTCTGCTCCTGAGGCTGCTCGGGCTGTTCCTGAGGCTCCTGAGGCTGGTCCTTCGGCTGCTGATTCTGCTGCTGCTCGTCCTGGTCCTGCTTGTTCTTATTCTTGTCGTCCTGATCCTGCTGGTCCTGGTTCTGCTGGTTTTCCAGCATCTTCTTGGCGTAAATATAATTCTCTTTTGCTTCAAGATCGCCCGGATTTCTCAAAAGCGACTGTTTGAAAGCCTGGACCGCAGCGGCATAATCCTTTTTCTGAAGGGCGATATCACCCGAATTATAGTAGTATTTGTCGGCATAGACCGATTCCGCAGCCGCATCGGCGGTCTTCGCCATCACCGAACCGGCGCCCTCGAAATCCTTCTGTTTGTAGAGAGTCGAAGCGAGGTCGTAGGAGGCAGCGAAGGAAGTCGAGTCCTTCACCAGCGCGCGGCGGTAGTCCAGTTCGGCCTCTTTATAATTCTGTTTGCCGAACCGGCGGTTGCCGCGGCGCACCTCGCGCTTGTCCGTCTGGGCGGAAAGCGGCAGCGCAACCAGCAGCGCCAAAACCATTATCAATACCCTACGCATCTTCGAACATCCTCCTGTCAGGTTTACGCTCTCCCACCAGAATCTCAATCACGAGAAGCAGCAGGGCCAGAGCAAAGAAATACATATACTGTTCGTCGTACTCCTCGAACACCACGGACGAGAACTCCTCCCCTTCCATACGGCGTATTTCGTCGATTATGGGATTGAGGCCGAATTCGTCGTTGCCGGCGTGGACATACGCTCCGTTCCCGGCGGCAGCAATCTTACGCAGCACGGCCTCATCCAGCTTCGAGACCACTATGTTCCCGCTCTTGTCAGTCAGCAGCTGGCCGTCTACGGGAATCGGCTGGCCGTGGGTAGAACCCACGCCGATGGTGTAGATGCGTATGCCCGCATCCCCCGCCTCGCGCGCTGCGGCGACCGCGTCGTCTTCGTGGTTCTCGCCGTCCGTGATAAGGATAATCACGCGGCTCTTCTCACTCTGCGCGCTGAAGCTCTTGATGGCGGTGTGGATGGCATCGCCTATGGCCGTTCCCTGCACGGGGATGGAGCCCGCGTCGATGGAACTGAGGAACATCTTGGCGGAAACGTAGTCCGTCGTAACGGGCAACTGCACGAAGGATGTGCCGGCGAATATTATCAAACCGATGCGGTCGTCGCGGAGTTTGTCCACGATGGCCGAAATGGCCATTTTCGCACGCTCGAGCCTGTTAGGAGAATAATCTTCCGCAAGCATCGAGTTCGACACGTCCAGGCAGATCATAATCTCCGCGCCCTTGGTCTTGCGCTCGCTGAGTTTCGCGCCTATCTGCGGACGGGCGAGGCCGATGACGAAAGCCATAAACGCGAGCGTGAAAAGAATGATTCTTATCCACCCCTTCGCAGGGCTGTAGTGCGGCATCAGCTCGCGCACCATCTTCTCGTCGCCGAAACGCCTGATGCGCCTGCGCCTCAACGCCATCACGACCGCGTAAGCGATCGGAATCACAGGCACCAGCAGCAGGAGCCACAAATACTGATATTGAGCGAATATTATCACGGCATCCTCCTGAGTAAAAGTCTTACAACAAGTTCGGCGAGCAGGCAGATCAGCGCCACGAGGCCGAACTTCCAGAATAGTTCACTGTAGACGGGGAACGACTCGACCGTGGTCTTCGCCTTCTCCATCTTATTGATTTCGCCGTAGATCTCGGCGAGTTTGGTGTTGTCCGTCGCGCGGAAATAGCGTCCGCCGGTGCTCGAAGCGATATTCTTCAGCAGATCCTCGTCGATCTCCACCTGGATCTTGCGGGTCTCCACGCCCCACGGGGTAATCACGGGATACGGAGCGAGGCCGTTAGCGCCCACGCCTATCGTGTACACGCGCACACCGTAGGTCTTCGCAATCTCGGCCGCGGTCAGCGGGGCGATCTCCCCCCTGTTGTTGACGCCGTCCGTCAGCAGGATGATCACACGGCTCTTCGCGTCAGAATCGGCCATACGCGCCACGGCCGTGGCCAGTCCGTTTCCGATCGCGGTACCGTCTTCGATCAGGTCCGTCTGCACCTCCTTCATCAGGTTGATCAGCGTGGCGCGGTCGGTCGTCAGCGGGCACTGTGTGTAACTCTCGCCCGCGAAAACGACAATTCCCATACGGTCCGACGGCCTCTGCGCGATAAACTCGATCGCGATGTCCTTCGCAGCGTTCAGACGGTTGGGCGTGAAATCCTGCGCGAGCATACTCGTGCTGACGTCCATCGCGAGGACGATGTCGATGCCCTCGGTGTCCGTTTTCTCCACCTGCGTGCTCGAGCGCGGGCGTGCGATCGCTATTATTATCATCACGAGCGCAAGCGCTCGAAAGGCGAACGGGAGATGACGCAGCACCGCGAGTGCGCTCATTCCACCGGCCTTCCAGGGCGCGGCGCTGCTCACGCGGACGTGCGGAGTCCGGCCGGTCGCCTCCCTATAAATATATAGTAGTACGAGCAGCGCCGGAATCGCCAGCAGCCAAAGCAGTGCGGGATACTCAAAGAACATCTTTATCAGTCTGAGCCTCCTGCTCGATTTCGGCCTGGTAGGTGCTGGTCACGAAGCGCACGCACAACGGCAAAGCCTCTGCGTTCTGCGCATCGTCAGCCACATATTTGGCAAATTTCACAAAATCCGCCCTCTCGAAGAGTTCTTTCATCTTTTCGTAAAGTTCGGGAGTGAGCTCCGTGCGTCCCTGAAGGGCGTCGAAAAGCTCGGCGGTGGTCATTTCGGGCGCATCGATCGCGAAACGCTCGTCTATGTATTCCTTCACGGCTCCCGTAATGCCCGAATAGAAGGCCTTCTGCTTGTCGGGAGCCCAGTATTTGTCGCTGCGGTATTTGTCCAGTTTGCGAAGGGCCACGATATGGGCAGGATCCTTACGCTCTTCTTCCTTCTTCCTGCGTTGGCTGAAATACACTGTCACCACCACTATCGCGGTAATAATCCACGCTCCGGCTATGCCTCCGACGACATACGGCAGCACCTCTTTCAAGGTGACCGGATAGGTAATCTGCCCCTTTATGTCGTGCGGGACGTAGGTGGCGGTGTCCACCGGCATAGTCTTCACATCCAACGGCTCGGGGGCCTCGAAGCAGAGGGTGTCCGCTCCGTCCGCGGTGTGTTTGACTACGTAAATGTCCGGGAGATTGTACTCCCCTTCTTCAAACGGGGCGATGGTCACATAACATTCCACGTCCACCCGCCCCTCTTTCAGCTGTTTTTTCGTGCTTACGGTGTCCGCCTGCCAATTTTTCACCATCACAAGCGTGTCGTTGCACATCTGCGAAAAATCAGGCAGTTGAAGGCCCTGCACCTCCTGCGCGTTTTCGAGCTTGAAGCCGTACTTGAACTGGTCTGCGATCAGCACGGAATCGCGCTGCTGCAGGGGCTTCAGGAAGGCCTGCCCCGCCGGAAAGACTTCCAGCATTATTGCGGCTATGAGTGAAATCAGCATCATCTGAACAGTCCCATTAAGCCTTTCACATAGTCGCCGTCGGTGCTGATATCCACCGAGTCGACTTTATATCTGTTGAGCAGTTTCGTCTCTTTCGCACCGAGGTCCGCAAACCACTTCTCGTAGGCAGCGCGAACCTTCGGGTTGTCCGTATTGATCCACGAACCCTTGCCCGTCTCACTGTCCTTTATGTGCACCAGACCGACCGGCACGAGGCGTTCCTCGCGGGGGTCGTGGACCTTGATCACGGAGATGTCGTGCCTGTTCACCGCCACCTTCAGCGCTTCTTCGTAGCGCGGGTTGCCTTCGGCGTCCACATCTATCATATCGCTCAGAACGAAGGCCGTGCATTTTTTCTTGATGGCGTTCGTCAGGAACTCCAGCGCGGCACCGATGTCCGTTCCGTCCGAAGTCGGCTGAAGCTCGAGCATCTCCCTGATTATGTGCAGCAGGTGCGAGCGGCCCTTCTTCGGCGGGATGAACTTCTCCACCTTGTCCGAGAAGAACAGCGCTCCCACCTTATCGTTGTTCAGGATGGCGCTGAAGCTGAGCACGGCCGCGATTTCGGCTATGCGCTCGCGCTTCGTCTCCCCCGCCGTGCCGAAAAGGCCGCTGCGGCTCACGTCCACCAGCAGGACGACCGTGAGTTCGCGCTCCTCTTCGAAAACTTTGATATAGGGCTGGCGCAGGCGCGCGGTCACATTCCAGTCCATAGACCGGACATCGTCGCCCCAGCGGTACTCGCGCACTTCGCTGAACGCCATACCACGGCCCTTGAAGGCGGAGTGGTACTCGCCGGCGAAGATCTGGTGCGAGAGCGCACGGGTCTTGATTTCGATCTTGCGGACCTTCCTGAGGAGGTCGGTCGCACTACGGGACGATGACTGCATTGATAACCTGGTCGATAATCTCTTCTGAAGTCACGTTTTCAGCCTCGGCTTCATAAGTCAGGCCGATTCTGTGCCTGAGCACTTCCGGGCAGACGGCGCGGACGTCCTCGGGGATCACATAGCCGCGGCGCTTGATGAAGGCATACGCCTTCGCAGCCGCCGCGAGGCTGATGCTCGCTCGAGGAGAGGCGCCGTAGCCAATGATATTCTTAAGGTTGGGCAGATTATAATCTTCCGGTTTGCGGGTCGCGTAAACTATATCCACTATGTAACGCTCGATCTTTTCGTCCATATACACCTCGCGGACTATTTCGCGAGCCCTGACGATATCCTCGGGCTTGACCACCGGATTCGGCTGAGGGAATTCGCCCGTGTTGTTCATGCGGATGATGAGGCGCTCTTCTTCCTTCTTCGGATAGTCCACCTTGACCTTGAGCATGAAACGGTCTACCTGAGCTTCCGGAAGAGGATAAGTTCCTTCCTGCTCGATGGGGTTCTGGGTGGCCATCACGAGGAAGGGCTCCGGCAGTTTGTAAGTCTGCTCTCCG
>JAFYIK010000197.1 GCA_017538685.1 Bacteroidales bacterium
ACGACTGCTTCCGCGGGTGCGTGAAATGCACCACACCCGAAGGGGAGACCGTATGCACATACAGGGAAGGCTGCTGCAAGCTCGGAGAGCACAACTATCTCAAGGATGTGGGGGCGAACGAGTTCCCGGACATCTTCGAGGTGCGATTCAAGAACACCCGCAAGGGCTTCTACCGCAACGACAGCGGCCAGAGCGTGCGGCAGGGTGATATGGTGGTGGTCGAGGCCGCCAGCGGCCACGACCTCGGAATAGTCACCCTCGAAGGCCCGCTCGTCCTGCGACAGATGAAGCGCCGCAGGGTGGACCCGGAAACGGCCGAGTTCCGCAAAATCTACCGCAAAGCCCGTCAGAACGACGTGGAAAAGTGGCTGGAAGCGACCGCGCGCGAGCAGCAGACTATGATCGAAGCGCGCCGCATCGCCGCCACTATGGGCCTGGAGATGAAAATCGGCGACGTGGAGTTCCAGGGCGACGGCAGCAAGGCCATTTTCTACTACATAGCCGACGGCCGCGTGGACTTCCGCCAGCTCATCAAGGTCTTCGCCGAAGAGTTCCGCATCAAGATAGAGATGAAGCAGATAGGCGCCCGCCAGGAAGCCGGCCTCATCGGAGGCCTCGGAGTCTGCGGCCGCGAGCTCTGCTGCGCGAACTACATTACCAACTTCAAGAGTATCAGCACCGCGGCGGCCCGCTGCCAGGACCTTTCGCTCAATCCGCAGAAGCTCGCAGGCCAGTGCGGCAAGCTGAAGTGCTGCATCAACTACGAAGTGGCCACTTATATGGATGCGCAGAGCCGCATCCCCAAGGTCACCGAGCCGCTCGAGTTCAAAGACGGCCTGGCCTGGCTCCGCAAGACCAACATCCTCGCGGAGACTATGTACTTCTCCTACGACAAGAATTCGGACGAGAACCTCTATCCGCTTGCGGCAGAGGACGTCCGTGAGATCATAATGATGAACCGCAACGGCGTCAAGCCCGATTCGCTGATGCCGGAGCCGGTCAGCTCGGCCCCCGAGTTCGTGACTGCGGCGGGCGAGGGCAGCATCACGCGTTTCGACAGCCCCAAAAAGAAAAAGCACAGGGGCAGGAAAAAACCCGGCAATGGCAAGAAGTAGGCTGACGGTCATAGCCTGCATCCTCCTCTGCCTGTGCTCCTGCAAAAGACCGACATCGGGGGAGCTGTTCCTCCCTGCGCCGCGCAATTCCTATGATTTCGCAGTGCAGGTCGTGGATACGCTTGCGCTCTACGACTTCTCGTTCTACACGAGGGTGGACGGCGACGGCAGGGTGTCGGACCCGCTGCGCTTGGACATTGCGTGGGTGGCCCCGGCAGACACGGTTTACCGCGAGACGGTCTATATGTATCCCGGCGACGACCGCGGAAAGCTGCAGCGCTACCGCTCCTATATGCGTTTTCCGGCAGAGGGAGAGTGGACGCTCAAAGTGGGCGTGAGTCCGGAGATCAAGGGATTCAGGGGCCTCGGCCTCGTTTGGAAAGAAAGGAATGGGACACGATAAACTCAGAAAGTTCGCCGAGAACGAGACGTTCTCCTGTCTGCTGCAGCCCTCTGCAGAGGAGATCCTGTCGGACGGTTTCTTCAATCTGAAGGACCATCCGATAAAGGGGAACTGGGCGGCGCGGATGTTCGGGCGCGAACCCGGAGCCGAGATCGTGCTCGAGCTCGGCTGCGGAAAGGGCGAGTACACGCTCGACCTTGCGCGCCGCTATCCTGAGAAGTGCTTCATAGGGGTGGACATCAAGGGCGCCCGGCTCTGGAAAGGCGCTAAGACCGCCACTAAAGAGAATATCCGGAATGTGGCTTTCCTTCGCACCCGCATAGAGTTCATCACTGCGCTTTTTGCTCCCGGAGAGGTTTCCGAAATCTGGCTGACCTTCTCCGATCCGCAGATGAAAAGCGAAAACTCCCGCCTCAGTTCGCCGCTCTTCCTGGAGCGTTACCGCTCTATTATGCGCCCCGGCGGAATCGTGCACCTGAAGACCGATTCGCGTTTCCTTCACGAATACACCAAGGCGGTCTGCAAGGCAAATGGCCTGAACGTTTTATGTAGCACGAACAATCTGTATGACGGTGGATCGGGGTTAGAGGCGCGTAGCGCCGACGGCGGCATCAGCCGCCGTGCCGTGAGGGAGGAGCGATGCGACGACCGTAAGGCACCCGCCGGGAGCGTAGCGAAGGCGGCATGCCCCTCGGGGCAGCTGCGAAGCAGCGGGGGTGAAATTATACAC
>JAFYIK010000198.1 GCA_017538685.1 Bacteroidales bacterium
CGTAAGATGTCCCTGAAATTGGGACATCTTAAACGCTGCATTCGTCTAAAAGCCGAGCGGCATCGGAGTAAGAAACGCCGCAAACCCTGGCGATTTGATTGGCATCGGAATTAAATCTGAAACGCAGTTGCTTGGCAAATTCAGATTTTTCTTTAGGATTAAGTTGCTCGAAAGACGGCTTTTGAAATAGGGACCAGCACATATCCTTAATACAACTGAAAACAGTCTGATCTCTAATAGACAGAATGTTATTCCCCGATTCATATTTGTTTTTCGCCTTTGAAGAATTGACTATGAAATAATTCATTCGAACCGGGGTTTTAAATAGCTTTTCCACCATACTGACATCGACATAGTTGACAGGCAGAATAACCCCTCTATCATCAATGCCCCAATCTTTGGGTATTGATGAACTTGCAGAGTGAAATATCCTTATACGCTCCCTTCTGGAAAGATCTCCTACAGTTTTTGCGCATTTGACGCTCGAATTGAAATAAAGGTTTCCGGTTCCCCATTCGTATTGGCTGGGATGAGAGCAGATATTTGCTACCACAGGGTTGTCTATCACATATGCCAATGCCCTTTCCAACGCCTCCTTAACGCTCTCAACCTCTCTCACATCAAGAGAATTGCCACGCAGGAACTCACTGGCACCATTCCTCTTCCGGTAATAGATTGAATAGCATCGCTTGAATTCATTCACAAACGCGATCACATCCTTCCTTGTGCCGCGAAGGACGAAGTGAACGTGGTTGGACATAAGTACGAACGCCAACACAACCACTTCAGGGCGTTTGGCCGCCAGGATGGCGACGTAATTCATCGCCACTTTAAAATCCTCATCATCAAGGAACCACAGCATCTTCTCAAGATGGCTCGTGGAGAGTAGATAAATCTTTTTCATAGCAGTTTGGGTGGCAGTTTTTACGGCCGCCAAGCAAATATACAATAAAGTGAAGTATCTTTGCTACGCTATGAATAAAAAAGGATTCAATATACACGATATTTCACGCAATGCCTGCCAACTCTTTGGGGCGCAGGCGCACCGCGGGTATGATTGGTGGTGGCACTCATTCACAGGATATGACGCTGAAACCGGAGCGGCAAAACCTTTCTTCATCGAGTTTTTCCTGTGCAACCCGGCTCTTGGCGGGGATGAACCAGTTTTTGGACAAATCCCCGGCAAGCCTCAAAAACCGTCATATCTTATGGTAAAAGCCGGTTCTTGGGGAGAGGACGCGGCGCAACTCCACCGTTTCTGGGGATGGAAGTGCATCAAGTTGGAATGGGGCGTGCCTTTCAGCGTGCTGGCGGACGACTGCTTTCTGACGGAAGATCGAACTTTCGGAACCATTAAAGTCGAGGGATCCGAGAGCCATCCGGAGTGGATGTGCGCAGACGGGGAGATGTCGTGGAATCTGAAGATTGATAAGCTCATCACATTTAATGTCGGTTTCGGAGCTGACGAGGTGTTCCGCCACGCCGAGGCGTTTGAAATGTTCTGGCACGCAGAAGGAATGAAATCGGCATATGAAGGAGAAGTTATTTGGAACGGCCGAAAGTATCTGGTCCGTCCAGAAGACTGTTACGGATATGCCGATAAAAACTGGGGAAAGGATTTCACATCTCCCTGGGTGTGGCTGTCATCCTGCAATCTTACGAGCGAAATCAACGGTAAACGCCTTACGGACAGCGTGTTCGACATCGGCGGCGGACGGCCTAAAGTCGGGCTTGTCGCTTTGCCCAGGAAACTTCTTTCCGCGTTCTGGTACGAGGGCCGGCCATATGAGTTCAATTTCTCTAAAGCCTGGACAAGAGTCCACACTGAGTTCGACTGCCGCGAGAGCGAGGATCAAATCATCTGGCACGTCGAGCAGAGAAGCACATCCGGAAAAATGATTACCGATGTGACCTGCCAAAAGAAAGATATGCTGCTGGTAAACTACGAGTCCCCCGACGGGGCGCGCCGCCACAGGCGTCTTTGGAACGGGGGCAACGGAGTTGGCACCGTTCTGCTCTACGACCGCCACGGCGCGCTGATCGACCGCATTCACGCCGAGAACATAGGCTGCGAATACGGCGAATATGTGAAATAATTCCCGTGCGATTTCGCAAAAGCGTTAAAGGTGTCCCAAAAAACGGGACATCTTAAGCAAAATACCCCCTAAAACGCACAAGATGTCCCAGTTTTTGGGACATCTTTTACGTTTCAGCCGAGCGGCAGTACACTGACTCTGAGAGACGTGCCCACCCCCGGGCACGGGAACTGACGCACGAGTGAGCAAAGAGGAAACTTGTTTACTCTTTCGAACGAGAAGGAAGCGAAGACCGGAGGTCTTAACGGGAGGTGTCCGTCCTAGACAAGTTCGAGCGCAGCGAGGACGCAGGATAGGATGGAAGGGGCCGGAAGGAGCCGCAGGCGACTGGAGTTCTCTCAGAGTCAGTGTGCTGCCGCAAGAATACAACGGCCGTGGCATAAGAATGCATAAAAACCATAAGGTTTTTTCGGGAATAATGATTATATTTGCGCGATATTGGGTTAGTAGGCAAAACATCACCTGAACCCGAGCGGAAAAGAATAATCAAAATATAATCAAAATATGTTGTCAACATTACTTCAAGTTAGCGCAGAGGCCATCGAAGGGGCTCCGGTGCAGCAGGAAATGTCCATCTCAATCCTGGAGATGGCAGCCAAGGGCGGATGGCTGATGATAGTCCTCCTCGTTCTTTCGGTAATCGCCATCTTCATCTTCGGAAAGAAGTGGTTCCAGATTGGCCAGGCCGGAAAGGTGGACAAAAACTTTATGAACGACATCAGGGACTACATCCACGAAGGAAAGATCAAGTCCGCCATCACCCTCTGCACCAAGTACGACACTCCGGTCGCCCGTATGATCGAGACCGGTATCAACCGCATCGGCAGGCCTCTGGGAGACATCCAGACCGCCGTGGACAACGTCGGCAACGCCGAAGTCGCACGCCTTGAGAAGGGTCTGCCGTACCTCGCTGCCATCTCAGGCGGCGCCCCTATGATCGGATTCCTCGGAACCGTCATCGGTATGGTCCAGGCATTCTTCAATATGAGCAACGCCGGCAGCAATGTGGATATCACCCTGCTTTCGGGAGGTATTTACACCGCTATGATCACCA
>JAFYIK010000199.1 GCA_017538685.1 Bacteroidales bacterium
AAGGAGATCAAGGCCTACTACAAAGCCCATCAGGACGAATTCAAGCAGAAGGCCAGCCGCGACATCGAGTATGTGGTGTTCGAAGTGAAGCCTTCGGCAGCCGACGTGGCTTACACAGAGAAGTCGATTAACGATGTCCTTGACGAGTTCGCAAAGACGGACAACCTCAAGAACTTCCTTCTCAAGAACTCCGACAGGTCGCTCTCGAACCGCTGGTACAAGAAGGGTGAGCTTGCAACTGTGTCTGCAGATATCGACAAGTTCGTGTTCTCCGGCAGCAAGGGCATCTCGCCCGTGGTTAAGGAAGGAAACAGCTTCTTCTCAGCCCGCGTGATTGACAGTGAAAATGTTCCGGATTCGGTGTACGTGAAGCACATCCTGCTTCAGGGCGCCGGCGCAGCGAAGAAGGCCGACAGCCTCGCAGCAGTGGTCACCAAGACCCCTGCCCGTTTCGCTGAGCTCGTTCTGAACTATTCAGCAGACCAGGGCTCGGCCGACGGCGGCCAGCTCGGAAACATCGGCTGGATGACCCAGAGCTATATGATCCCCGGATTCGAGTCTGTCCTCACCGCCAAGGTCGGAAAGCCTTACGTGATCAAGACCCAGTACGGCAGCCACGTGGTAGTTGTCACCAAGACCACCAAGCCCATCGCGAAGAAGCAGGTGGCCATCCTCGAGAAGTCCGTCCTTGCAAGCAAGGAGACTTTCAACGGATTCTACAACGAAGCCAACAAGTTTGCCACCCTCGCCGGCGGCACCCTCGACGGATATCTCAAGGCAGTGGATTCCCTCGGTGTGTATTCACACAAGCAGAACCGCGTGCTTGAGAGCACCTCGACCTTCGGCTCCGTGGATCAGGCAAGAGAAGTCACCCGCTGGGTCTTCGAAGCAAAGAAAGGCAAGGCTTCCGGTATCATCACCGTGAACAACACCTTCTTCTTCGTGGCCGCTGTGAAGGAAGTCCGTAAGGACGGCTTTGCAGAGCTCAGCGAGGTGTCCAGCCAGATCCAGAGTAAGCTCTACACCGACAAGCGCAATGCCCATAAAGCAGAGCTTGTTGCAGAGTCTCTTGCAGAGAACCCGACCCTCGAGGCTGTGGCGGAAGCTAACGGAACTACCGTTAGCACCCGTTCAGACATCAGCTTCTCGCCGATGAGCGCAGGTGTCGTGGAGCCCGCTCTTCTCGGAGCCATTCTCAAGTCTGAGATCGGCGCCGTGAGCGGCCCCGTCCAGGGACAGAACGGAGTCTATGTGTTCAAGACCACACGTCGCGACACAGGCGCTTTCTTCACCGAGGACGATGCGAAGAACTACGCTAACCAGAAGGCTCAGTACTCCTCGCAGATGATTATGCCCGTTATGCAGGAAGCAGCGAACGTGGTGGACAATCGCGCCAGGTATTATTAATAGCTTGGTCCCCTCGCTGCGCGTTCCGCGTACAGTGTTCAGCGTGGGGGATAAGTGATTGTGAATCAGGCGATTAAATAAATTAGGTCTCCCATTTTCGGGGGACCTAATTTGCTTAATTTGCTGTTGCTCAGGGGGATAGCCCCCACGCTCAGTGACAGATTATTCTATCATTCGGGCGCCGTCGGAAATAACCACGTCTATTACCTTCGGCTTGTGGCCGAACTGGGCGTTGAACTGCTCGACGGCGGCATCTACGAAGGGCTGATAGAGTTCTTTCTTCACCAGGTTGATGGTGCAGCCGCCGAAGCCGCCGCCCATAACGCGGGAGCCGGTGACGTCCATCTTGCGGGCGAGCTTGTTGAGGAAGTCGAGTTCTTCGCAGCTGACCTCATACAGGCGGCTCATTCCGAAGTGTGTCTGATACATCATCTCACCGGCGGTCTCGAAGTCGCCGCGCTCAAGGGCGTCGCAGACATCCAGGACGCGCTGGAGCTCTCCGATGACATATTCAGCCCTGAGGAAATCCTCCTCGGGAATCTCCGCACGGACCTCTTCAAGCCAGACGCGCTTCGCATCGCTAAGAAATTCGACCTCCGGATGGCGTTTGCGGATAGCGGCAGCTGCGTTCTCGCAGGATGCGCGGCGTTTGTTGTAGGCCGACGAAGCGAGTTCGTGCTTTACGCAGGAGTCGATCAGGACAAGCTTATAGCCGGCAGACTCCGGGTCGAAGGGGAAATACTTATACTCGAGAGTCTTGCAGTTCAGGCGGATAAGCGAACCGGCCTTTCCGAAAATGGAGGCGAACTGGTCCATAATGCCGCACATCACGCCGCAGTAATTGTGCTCCGTGCTCTGGCCTATCTTGGCAAGCTCGAATTTGTCGATATTGTTGCCGTTGAGCTCGTTCAGTGCGAATGCAAAGCAGCTCTCGAGAGCGGCCGACGAAGAAAGGCCGGCGCCAAGGGGGACGTCGCCTGCGAACACAGTGTCAAAGCCGGCGACCTTACCACCGCGCTTGATAGTCTCACGGCAGACACCGAAGATGTAGCAGGCCCACTGCTGCTTCGGCTTATCCTCCTCATTGAGGCCGAACTCCGCCATCTCGTTATAGTCAATGGAAAAAGCACGGACCTTGTCCAGGCCGTTGAGTTTGATCTGTGCCATCAGGCCCTTGTCGATTGCGCCGGGGAAAACGTATCCTCCGTTGTAATCGGTGTGCTCGCCGATGAGATTGATACGGCCAGCGCTGGCAAAGAGGTTTCCTCCCTCGCCGAAGAGGGTCTTGAACTTGTTCTGAATCTTTGATTTCATATAGAATGGTTTTAGTTTCCGTCGTGGAATACAAATATAACTAATATTTTTCTAACGAGCGACCGTGCATACCCTCGTAGGAAAACACG
>JAFYIK010000200.1 GCA_017538685.1 Bacteroidales bacterium
ACATAGGAAAATATGAGGAACTCTTTGACAAGATATCCAACTCAGCCCTTTTCATTTTAAGATTAACCATTACCACCATTTTTCGCTTGACTGATCTTCAACTTCCGCGTTTGGATCGCCAAAGCTACCGCCGGAAACGTCGGCAGGATCGCTTCCACAAATAAAGCCCTCGAATCTTACCACGAGGGTTTCGGCCTCAGGGGCCTCATAGAATTGTTTTGGTTTGTTCATATTAAATAATGTTTAATGTTGAATGCGGAACAGATGCCCGAAGGAGCCGGGAATGACGAGGGCAGTATCCCTTAGATGGCCCATAAGGGCGGAAAAAGCGGATATGTTATTAGTTGTCCTCATTTTTCGGTTAACGGAGTGTAAAGGTAGCATTTACTCGACTCAATTCAAAAGGAAAAAACGAAAAAGTGGGAGGATATTTTTACACAATTTATACACAACGATGGAAGGCGGACAGAAGTCAACTTTTATTACTATTTTTGTGTGGAGTGTAAACAAATACTTGACACGATGAGCCATTCCAGAGAGACATACGTCTCACCTTATATCGATGTCCTTGAAATGAATTTCAGGGAGGGGTTACTGCAAGTGCCGTCCGGCGGAGAGTTCGGTGACAGCCAGCAAGCGGGAAGCGAACTGACTGAAGACCCGGAAATTAATCTATAGAAATGGCAATGAAGACAAATATGATCGCTCTGTTCGCCGCATCATTACTTGCTGTCGCTGCCGGTTCTTCCTGCAACGTGGAAATCTGCCAGGTGGCAGTGCCTATAACCATAAACGGCGGCGCGCCGGACACGAAGACCGCCATCAGCGGCACAACCCCCACGTGGAAGTCGGGCGACAAGGTCACCGTCGTCTACACGAACACCTCCGACGAAGTCACCACGGCCAAATCCGCCGCCCTGGGCAGCGACACCGCGGAAGCGGCGTTCTCCGTGACGCTGTATTCCCCGAAAACCGCCGTGGATGCCTACGCCTACTACCCTGCAAACAACGAGTCCGCGACCGCATCTTCCGCCACCCTGGTGATTCCCGGCAGGCAGGCCCCGACCGGCAGTTCCTTCGACGGCGCGGCGGATATCCTCATATCGAAGGCATTCACCCCCAGCGGATCCGTGTCCACGCAGTTCCGCAGGCTCGGCGCGGTGCTGAAGGTGAAAGTGTCCTCTCCCCTTCTCGCAGGCGATTACCTGAAGAAACTGGTGCTGACGGCAGACTCTCCCCTCGCGGGCAAGGTCGCCGTGGACCTGGAAAGCGGCACTGCAACCGGTCTCTCGTCCGGGAGCAATTCCGTAGTGGCCGAATACTCGGCGTCGACCAAGTTCCAGCTCAGTTCCGCAGAGGACTATATCTACCTGATCGTTTATCCCCAGACCCTTGCCGCTGGCAGCCATCTGTCGATCGCTGGAGAAACGGACAACGCTACCTTCTCCAAGGATATCGTCCTCCCTTCCGACATAGTTCTGAGCGCCGGACACATCCAGCCGCTGAACATAAGCGTTACTTCCGTCAACAGGAAGTTCTTCGCGGAAAGCTTCGGAGGAACTGATTCGTCGCTGACCGGTGATTCCGCCTCTCTGACGGCAGACAACGACGGCTGGTCGTTCACCAACGGATATGCTGCCGGATCCGGAGGGCACTCCGCCCGCCTGGGTGTCAGCGGTTCAAAAGGAATCGCCACTACTCCCTCCATCGCCGTACCCTCGGCATTCAGGGGCAAGACGCTCAAACTCTCGTTCAAGGCCGCGGCGTGGAATTACGCTTCCGAGCAAACTACCCTTGCCGTATCTGCGAGCGGGACGGGCGTTTCCCTCTCCGGAGCGGCGCTTTCTTCGGGTAAGGTGAGCACGGTCAAGGGCTCCTGGACCAGCTATGAGCTGGACATCGCCACCACCGCATCCACCGCATCCTTGACGCTCACATTCCAGGGCGTGCAGGACTCCTACGCCCGTTTCTTCCTGGACGAGGTGCTTGTGTACTACGGTTCCCCGTCGTATGTGGTGGTCGACGAAGTGCCGGCGTACGTCTCTTCATTGCCGCAGTATCTCAACTGCTATGAGATCCCGGCGGTTGCTCTTGCAGACCCTTCATCGTATACTAACAGGGGCACGGAGACTTTCGGCTCCACCTACTGGTATGAGTACGACACCGAGAATGCGAAGCAGAAGATAGTGACCCACACCTACGAGTACAATTCTTCGCTTTACCGCAACTACACCTATCTTATCGACCAGGACAAGCGCTGCGCCCTCTGGACCGCTTATCCTATGCACAAGACGGCGTACCCCAACAATGACATCGAAAGGGGTTCATTCAGCACTTCCACAAGCTACGATCCTGCAGTTCCCCGTTCCTGGCAATCCAGCGGCTCCACTGACGACTATGTCGAAAAGGATAAGTATGGTTACGCACGCGGACACCACTGCGCTTCGGAAGACCGGCAGGCTAATTCGGACGCCAACAACCAGACCTTCTATTACACGAACCAGTCGCCTCAGTGGCAGTTCAGTTTCAATGCCGGAGTCTGGTCGTCACTTGAAGGCGCAATCCAGAGCAATGCCCCCACGGGCAGGGATACCCTCTATGTCGTGGTAGGAACCATCTTCGACCCGCTGAATATGCACGCCAGCAACGACGGCGGAGAGGTGGCGCGTCCCAGCCACTACTATAAGCTCCTTATGAAGTGCTCCTTCAACGCCGGCGGAGATATGACCGCCGCCAGCGGCGTGGCCTACCTCTACACCAACGAGGCCCACTCCGGCTGCACCTACAACGACGCCACCTTCCGCAAGAGCATAGACTACATCGAATCCCTCACCGGCTTCAACTTCTTCGCCAACGTCCCAGCCGCCCTCCAAACCACCGCCGAAACCCAGACCGCTTCGCTGTGGTAGCCCCTACCCCAACCCTCTGGCGGCGCGCTCGATAGCGCGGCGTTTCTGCTCGAGGCCCGGGTGGACATAGAGATCGAGGGTGGTGGACACGGAAGCGTGCCCAAGGATGGCGGAGACTGTCTTCGGGTCGGCGCCGCTTTCTATGCAGCGGGTCGCGAAGGAGTGACGCAGGGCGTGGAAGCGCACGCGCGGGATTCCCAGCCGGCATAGCGTTCGCATCAGGTACTCCCGCAGAGCCCTCGGTTCGACGGGCGTGGGCGCGCCGGAAACCACGTAGAATTCAGGTGCCGAGCGGTGGCGGCCCATCAGCTTGCGCTGCTCCCTTGTCATAGGCACTTCCCTGTTGGACGACGGAGTCTTCGGCGAGCCGATGGATAGGAAGTGGCGCTTGTCCGCTCCGTCATCGATATACAGCCGCTGGACGGTCTTGCCCACGCGTATCACCCCCTGCTCGAAGTCGATGTCCTTCCATTGCAGGCCCGCGACCTCGCCGATCCGGAGGCCTGTCTCGAGGCAGATCAGGATCCCCAGCCCCTTCAGGCTCGGATGCTCGCGCAGGTACTCCGTCAGACGGCGCTGATCGCGCGGCAGCATCACCGGAGGACCGACCTTCCTCGCCTGCGGGTAGCGCACTTCCGTGTCCACGGCCGGCCATACGCCCTCCCTGGCCCCATAGCGAAGGAGCATCCGAAGCACGAGCGTCACGTCCCTGATGCTCTTCGGGCTCAGCCCCTTCGCCTCGAGCGCATCCACGAACTCCCGGGCCGTGCCGTCGTCTATCTGATCCCGCCCCTGGAGGAAAGGGACGACGTGGTTGTGGAGATGCTGGAGATACACGGCGTAGGTCGCATCCTTCACCCTGCGCCTTTTGTCGGCCTTCCACCCGGCAATCACTTTTTCTAATGTTTCCATATTGTTGTATATTTGTGTGATACGTTAAGGAAACAATAAAACGTTATATTATGAAACTCTCGTTCTGGCCTATGCGCAGTCTTTATTCAGCCGCTTTACTTGTATGCCTCGCAGTGCCTGTGGCCTGCTGGAGCGGCAACACCGATGATGAGGGCGAAAACCCCTACAAAGCCCTGGAACTGACCACCAAGGGCTCGGAGTATGTGCGGAAAGGCGAAAGCTTCACCTTCGAGTACATAGAAAGGATAAACGCCGAGGCGAAGAAGGATTACATCATCTCTCCGCTGAGTATGCAGTTCCTGCTGGGAATGATACTGGACGGCGCGAAGGGCGAGACGGCCGATCAGATCGCCGCCGTCCTCGGCTACGGCGCCGGCGAGACCGCGCAGGTGAACGAGTACTGCCTGTCTATGCTCTCCCAGCTCCCGCAGCTTGACCGCAAGACCACCGTCTCGATCGCAAACGCCATCTATGTGGACGACGGCTGGCCACTCAAAGACGCCTACAAAAGCGAGGTCGGAAAGTACTACAAAGCTGAGGTGTCGAACCTCGATTTCTCCAGGCCCGAGTCAGTCAACGTTATCAACGGCTGGTGCAAGAAGCACACGAACGGGATGATAGAAAAGGTCCTGGACGAGGTGGATTCCAATATGCTCTGCTACCTCCTGAACGCCCTGTATTTCAAGGGAATGTGGAAGGAAAAGTTCGACAAGAACCGCTCCGGCGAAGAAAAGTTCACCGATGAAGCGGGCTCGAGCTCCAAGGTCAGGATGATGAAGCAGACGAAGGAGTTCGCATACACGGAAAACGACGTTTTCCAGGCCGTCCGGCTCCCCTATGGCAACGGCGCCTACTCGATGTTCGTTCTTCTTCCTCAGAAGGGACACGGCGTCGCGGACATCGCCGCCACCCTGCGCAAAAGCAGCTGGCAGGACTTCCGCTACGGTATGAGCGACGCGGAAGTGGATCTCTGGCTCCCCCGCTTCGAGACCAAGTACAACATCCTTCTTAACGATATGCTCAAGGAGATGGGTATGCCCGACGCATTCGACCCTGCCAAGGCGGACTTCAGTCCTTTGTCCGACTACGCCCTCCGCCTCAGCTTCGTGCAGCAGCACGCCGCCATCAAGGTCGATGAAGAAGGCACCGAAGCTGCCGCCGTTTCTTCCGCCGGTTTCGAGAAAAACGCCGCTCTTCCCGTGGACAACGCCGTCTTCCACGCCGATCACCCTTTCCTTTATCTAATTACGGAATCAAGTTCCGGAGTCGTCCTCTTCGCGGGACGGTTTGGAAATCAAAAAGAGTAGCCGGTCGGCTACTCTTTTTTTTACAGTTCTGAAATGATGTCTTTTAGCAGTCTGTTGAATTCTATCACCCTGTCAGGTTTAGGCGAGTAGCTCAGAATCACCACCACGAGGCCCTTGGAAGGGATGATGTAGATCTGCTGGCCGTCGTGGCCGTTGCAGGAGTACATATCCTCAGGGACGTCCGGGCAGACGTGGCCGCGGTTCAGCCAGAAGAATGCGCCGTAGCCGCCCTCGCTTGCGGAGGCCGGAGTTCTCGTGTAGTCCACCCAACCCTCGGGCAGGATGCGCTCGCCTTCCACCACTCCGTCGTCCAGGAACATCTGCGCGAAGCGGGCGTAGTCGCGCGCGGTCACATAGAGGTACGATGAGCCTACGGGCGTGCCGGTCATATCGGGCTCGAAGTGCGCTCCCCTGATGCCGAGAGGCTCGAACAGACGGTCGTGGATGTACTGCAGGAATTCGTCGTTCGAGGCGAACTTGCTGCGGAGGTAGCGCATAACGATGTTGGTGCTGCCGCTGGAATAGTACCAGAAGGTGCCAGGCTCGTGCTCGAGGGGCTTGTTGATGGCATAGAGGCCCATATCCTGTTCGCGGTGCAGCATAAGGTTCACGTCCGAGCGGTTGCCGTAGTCTTCGTTCCACTCAAGGCCACTCTGCATCTGCATTAGGTCGCTGAGCGTGATCTTCGCGCGCTCGTCGTTCTGCCACTCCGGGATGCCGGTCGGCGCGTAGATGTCCACAAGCCCGTCGCCGGCCATAATGCCCACCAGCGCGTTCGTGAAACTCTTGCCCATACTCCAGCTGAGCAGCTGCGTGTGCGGGGTGATGCCATCGCCATAGCGTTCCGCCACCATCTTGCCGTCCTTGAGGACGATGAAGGCGAACGGATGACCGTTGTAAGCGTGCTCGTCCACAAAGGCCTCCGCCAGGGGCGCCAGTTTCTCCCTAAGCTCGGCATAGTAAGGGCCCTGCATCTGGTTCAGCGCGTGTTCGCACATCTTATCGGGAGTGCCGCAATGGGCGTGCTGATGCTCGCACTTATGCTCTTCTATCGGCAGCGGATACGCCTGCGCTCTGAGCTTCTGCTCGGCCTTACGGCCCCTGAGGAGCGTCACGCCCCAGCCTTCGCGGTAAAGGGCTTTGGACTTTGCCCAAAGGAAGCGGCTGGTGACCGTCTGATTTTCAAAATCCACCTTGTTCTTGACGAACTTGATGAACGAGAAATGCAGGTCCAGGGCCTCCACGTCCGCCTGCTGCCTTCCGGACACGAACACTGCAGACGCGAGGTTCTTCGCCGCATAGCCCGTGATGATGGGCATCAATGTATTCAGATAAATGCATCCACCGAGAACGGCAGCTGCCAGCACCGCTCCCGCGATGCCCAGTATTCTTTTGACTTTCATATTTGTGGTTTGAAATAATCCTTTTGTGCTTCGACGAAATGTTCCTCAAAGCGTCGTGCGGCTTCGTGCGCCACTTTTGATCTTGGCATCAGCACATCGAAACCGTGAATAAGGCCTTCGTAGATATCGACCTCGGCGGGGATGCCCGCTTTATGGAGATTATCTATATATGTCTTCGTTTCGGCCAGGAATGGCTCGTTAGTGCAGCAGAAGGTGTAGCACGGAGGGAGATTGCTGTAATCGGTTTCTCGCGCCGGAGCGGCGTATTTGCTGACCTCGTCCGTGCCGTAGGCCTCGCGCAGATACAGTTTCCAGGCGAGATGGTTCTGCGGCGTGTTCCAGCCGGGGCTGAAGTTGTGGGCGGAGGTCTCGGTGTCGCGGTCGTCCAGCATCGGGTAGAGCGGGAACTGGGCGGCAATCCTCACGGACCCGCGGTCACGCGCCATCAGGCATAGCGCGACACACAGTCCTCCGCCCGCACTCTCTCCACCTACAAAGATCTGATCCGGGCGCACTCCGAACTCCTCCGCGTGCTGCGCGAAGTACACCAGCGCATCGTAGCAGTCATCCACCGCCGCCGGGAATGGCGCCTCAATCGACAACCGATATCCGGGAGACACCACCACGGTCCCATACTTCTCCACGCAAGCCTTCGCCCGGCCGATATACTTCGGCAGCGAGGCCGCGCCTTCGCGGTATCCTCCACCGTGGACCCAGAGCATCCCTGTCCGGTCTTTCCTCCCGAACCCCGGCTGCCCCTCTCCCGGCTCCATCACCACCAGTTTCTCCGTGTGCCCATCCGCACAGGTTATGAATCTCTTCGATGAAATCATAATGTAAAGATACTAATTTCAATTTGCAAAATACAGTTTTTTGTGTACCTTTGCATTCCCATTCGGGTTCTTAGCTCAGTCGGTTCAGAGCGCTTGCTTCACACGCAAGAGGTCGGCAGTTCGAATCTGCCAGGACCCACAAAAAATCCCCGGCCTGATGACCGGGGATTCTTCTATTTCAGTATCTGATCGATCAGAATCTGGGTAATTGTGAGCATTCTGGGGATGTGGAAGGGACCCTTAAAGAGGTTTCCCTTGGCGGGCTGCGCCACCGTTCCGTCGCGATGGAGGTAGCCGTACCACTCGCCGAACTCGGGATCCACCAGATGTTCAACCGTCCATTCATGGGCCTTTTTGTGGATTTCGAGGTACTTCTCGTCGCCTGTCATTTTGTATGAGAAGAGGGCGGCGATGATGGTCTCGCACTGGGGCCACCAGAACTTCATGTCCTGAGAATAATCCTGGGGAGGGAAATTCTTGCAGTCGCGGAAGTTGATCA
>JAFYIK010000201.1 GCA_017538685.1 Bacteroidales bacterium
ACAACCTCAGCGCCCGCTCGCTCGTGCTGCTGGACGAAATCGGCCGTGGAACCAGCACCTACGACGGAATGAGCATCGCCCGTGCGCTGGTGGAGTATGTCCATAAATACGGCAAGGGAGCGAAAACGCTCTTCGCCACGCACTACCACGAACTCAACGACCTCGAAGCGGCCTATCCGCGCGTGAAGAACTACCATATCGCGGTGAAGGAGCAGGGCAAGGACATCATCTTCCTCCGGAAGCTCGAGCCGGGTGGGGTCGCGCACAGCTTCGGTATCCACGTCGCCCGTATGGCCGGAATGCCGAAGGAGGTGGTCGAATCCGCCGAGCGCACGCTCGTGGAACTGGAGCGCAGGGAGAAGCGCGCCGAAGCCCTGTCCAAACAGGGAAAGGTGGAGGCCGACGGAAGCCTGCAGCTTTCGTTCTTCCAACTCGACGATCCGGTGCTCAGTTCGCTGCGCGCCAAGCTCGAAGCCGCCGACCTGAACAATATGACTCCCCTCCAGGCCTTCGACCTGCTTCGCCAAATGAAATCTGAACTGGGAATATAGAATCAGTTATCCCGTCCCGATGACCCTAGCCACCCTCGGTCTGATAGAGGGAGGGGCCCACGCAGTGGGAGGGTGAGCGAAGCGAAGGTCAGAGGGATGGGATAACTGATTTTTATTTGTTAAAGACCACTATTTTTAATAGATTTGCAGACTTTCAGAAAAATCTATAAAAAACACTAAATAAAGATGAAAGAGTATTCAGCACAAGACATCCGCAACGTGGTCCTTTTGGGCGCAACTAAGTCCGGTAAGACCACGCTCGCAGAAACTATGCTTTTCGAAGGCAAGGTGATCGACAGGCGCGGTACTGTGGAAGACAAGAACACAGTTTCCGACTTCGACGATCTCGAGAAGCTCAACCAGAGGTCTATCTACGCGACCCCCGTGTACGCCGAATTCCAGGGCAAGAAGATCAACATCCTGGACGCCCCCGGTTCCGATGACTTCATCGGCGGCGCTTACGCAGGTTTCCGCGTTTGCGAGAACGGTATCCTCGTGATCAACGCCCAGCAGGGCATCGAGGTCGGAACCCGCAACGCACTCCGCTATGCAGACCAGTTCAAGCTCCCCCTCATCGTCGCAGTCAACCATCTGGACGGCGAAAAGGCAGACTGGGATCTCGCCCAGCACGCCCTGAAGGAAGCTCTCGGCAGCAAGTATCTTGCACTCCAGTTCCCTGCCGGAACGGGTGTTGACTTCAACGGAGTCGTGGACGTCCTCAAGATGAAGTACAACGACACCGCCGAGATCCCCGCAGAGCTCGCAGACAAGGCAGAGGAAGCCCGTATGGCACTCATCGAGAAGGTCGCCGAGTTTGACGACGCCCTTATGGAGAAGTTCTTCGAGGAAGGCACCCTCAGCGACGAAGAGATTGCAAACGGTCTCGCAATCGGTATCAAGAACCGCGAGGTTTACCCGATTCTCTGCGTCTCCGGAAAGAAGGACATCGGCGTGAAGCGTCTGCTAGAGTTCACAATCAGCGCCGCAGTCGCTCCCTCAGTGGACGAGAAGGCAGCAGCTGGACTCTTCATATATAAGAACAATGTGGAGCACCACCTCGGAGAGGTTTCGTACTTCAAGGTGATGTCCGGCACCGTGACCGCAGGTCTCGACCTCGAGAATCCTGAGACCGGTGACAAGGAGCGCCTCAGCGCAATCTACGCTGTCGCAGGTACCAAGAAAGAGCCTGTGCAGGTTCTCAAGGCCGGCGACTTCGGCTGCGCAGTGAAGCTCAAGAACGGAAAGAGCAACACTACCCTTTCCGCTCCCGGCTCCAACCTCAACTTCGCGAAGATCCAGTATCCCGCTCCCAAGTATCGTTGCGCCATCAAGGCCAAGGTCCAGCAGGACGAACAGAAGCTCGGCGAGGCTCTCAAGAAGATCTCCTCGCAGGATCCGACCGTTATCGTGGAGTACTCCAAGGAACTCCGTCAGACCATCCTCAGCGGAAACGGCGAGCAGCACATCAATGCTGTGAAGTGGAGAGTGAACAACGAGTTCGGCCTCGAGATCGAGCTCTTCGCTCCGAAGGTGCCGTATCGTGAGACCATCACCAAGGTCGCTACCGCCCAGTACCGCCATAAGAAGCAGTCCGGCGGCGCCGGCCAGTTCGGTGAGGTCCACCTCCTCGTCTGCCCTGCAGAGGGTGAGCTCCGCACCAAGTTCCCTATTGACGGCAAGGACACCCAGCTCAACATCAAGACTCAGGAAGTCATTGACCTCGAGTGGGGAGGCAAGCTTGAGT
>JAFYIK010000202.1 GCA_017538685.1 Bacteroidales bacterium
ATATGACTCCGGCCCAGAAGTTCCGCCAGTACGACCTCCAGTACCCGCGCAACGCAGCCTCCAACTGCTTCGCCTTCGTCGGGCCCGATCACGGACTCTACTTCGGAAGTCACGACACCAGCCTCCAGCAGACCTGGCACGGACTCAGGACCTATCCTGATATCAATACCATCGGCCACACCACCACCGACTTCAAACATCTGGAAGCGGGGTTCTACCGCTATCCGAATGCGATGTGCGGGGATGAATGGAGCACGGACGCGAGCGTGGTGACGCCGTATGAGGGCGATTGGACCGCGACCTCGCGCATCTACCGCCACTGGGCGGACGGATGGTGGCAGCACGCCGCAGTGCCGAAGTGGGTGCAGGATATGACCGGCTGGCAGAGAATAATCTTCAAGCACCAGTACGGCGAGTATCTTCGCTCCTACGACGACCTTAACGGCCGCATCGCCGCGGCGGGGGCATCGGTGGGCTGCAACGCCGTGCTCGCCTTCGGCTGGTGGGCGGAAGGTATGGACAACGGCTACCCGAACTACTCCCCCGATGCCTCCCAGGGCGGCGATGCCGCCTGGAAAGCGGCCATCAAGCAGTACCGCGAGGGCGGAGGCCGCCTGCTTCTGTATTTCAACGGCAGGCTGATCGACGTGGAGAGCGACTTCTACCGCTCGGGCGGCGGATCGCGCGTGGCGAACAAAGACAACACCGGCCGCGAGTTCACGGAGCACTATAAATTCACCGGCGAAGGCACGACCCTCGGCTACTACGATTCCCGCACCTTCGCTATCGCTGATATGAGCAAGCGCGAGTGGCGCGACCAGCTCGTGGACTGGGCCGACAGGGCTATGGCCCTGGGCTCCGATGCAGTCTTCTACGACCAGCTCGGAGTGGCGGAAGAATTCCCCAACTGGGACCTGAGCCGCGAATTCCCCGTGCAGGACATCTTCACGGGCCGCTACAAAGCGGAAACCCTTAAAGAGATACGCGACCGCATCAAAGCGCGCAACCCTGAGTTCGCCCTCGGCACAGAGTGGCTCTCCGACTGCACCTCGCAGTTCTGCGATTTCGTGCATATAGTCGAATTCACGGCCCTGCCCGAGAGCTTCCCGGAATGGTTCCGGTACACCTTCCCGGAGGTCATCTGGAGCGACCGCTGCGTGCGCGACGACAATGATGTGCCCCGCAGGGTGAACAACACCCTTCTCAAGGGCCTCAGGAACGACATTGAGGTCTTCCGCTGCCGCGGACTCATCGACGAAACGCCCGTCTATCAGGCGCATCTGGCGAAGATCAACGCCATCAGGCACGACTTCCCCGAGCTGCTGCTCGAGGGCAGTTACACCGCTATGGACGGTTTCGTCTGCTCGAACCCCGCCCTCACCGCCCGAAGCTACTCCGCCGGCGGCCGTATGGCCATAGTCATTACTAACACAGGCGCGAAGAGGCAGAAAGGCCGCATCAGCGTGCCCGGTTATAAACTCACGGACAGCCGCAGCATAGGCGGACAGGTCAAAGGCTGCTCCGTCACCCTCGTGCAGAACGAGCTGGCGGTGCTAATCTTCGAAAAGCAATGAAATCGTTCATACTATCCCTCCTTCTGCCCCTGTTGCTGGGCCTCATTCCCGCTCCGGTGGATTTCCAGCCGGCGAAGGGAAGCTCGAGCGTGGACCGCGTCGTGGTCCGCAAACCCTCCCGGGCGCTGAAGAAAGCGACAGCCGCGCTGCCCGAGTTTTCCCGCAAGGAAGCGTATCGCCTCCGCATTGGCCCCAGAAAGGCCGTTATAGAGGCTTATACCCCCGAAGGCGTGTTCCGGGCCCGCAAGAGTCTTGAGCAGCTCCAGAAGCTCGGAGACGTGCCCTGCGGAGTAATCCTCGACTACCCG
>JAFYIK010000203.1 GCA_017538685.1 Bacteroidales bacterium
AGATTCTTTGTGAAATGAACTTCCTGACCCTGTTAGTCGCGGCCGCTGTGGCCATAGTGAACCCCACATATTCACCCGATTCCACCCTGGTGGCCTACACCAGCGGCGGAGATCTCTATGTCCGGAGCGTGTCCGACGGCGCCGTCTGCCGCATAACCGACGACGGTTCGGACGTGATTCTCAACGGCTACGCTTCGTGGGTCTACTACGAAGAGATCTTCGGCCGTCCGTCGCGCTACCGCGCATTCTGGTGGAGCCCGGATTCACGCAAGCTGGCGTTCTACCGCTTCGACAATTCGGTGGTGAAGATGTTCCCGATCTATTCGCCTTACGGCTCGAAGGGCGGCAGCCTTAGCGAAACGCGCTACCCGCTTGCGGGCGACCCCAACCCGGCCGTGCGTGTGGGAATAGTGTCTATGGACGAGCCTTCGAAGATAGTATGGGCCGATTTCGACGAGACCGAGGACCAGTATTTCGGCACACCTTTCTGGGGCGCGGACAGCAGGCAGCTCTTCGTGCAGCGCGAGCCGAGGGTGCAGCAGGAGCTCGAGCTCTTCGCCGTGGATGCGGCCGACGGGTCGAAGACCTCCATCTACAGGGAGACCTGCCAGACCTGGCTGGACTGGATGCAGGATATGCTCTTCACCCGCGACGGACTCTATATGGCCCGTGCCTTCGAGACCGGCTGGCAGCAGATCTATTTTCTCTCCTACGACGGCAAAACGCTCAAGAGGCTGACTTCGGGAGTTAACTGGAGGATATCGCTGCTCGCCGTGGACGAGAAGGCAGGAACTGTCTATTTCACTTCATATCGCGATTCCGACGTGCACCCCTGCCTTTATTCCGTAGACCGCAGGGGCCGCATCAGGCTGCTTTCCGACCCGGATTACGCGGTGCACGTTTCAGACCTCGACCTTCGGAAGAAGGTGGCTAAGGTGCTTTATTCGGACATAAACTCGGACTGGATGCCGTACACGATAGACCTGCGCAGGGCGCTGTCCACCCCTGACGGTGAGGCCCCGGCCGCAGCTGACGGTCCGCGCTTCGAGATAGTCTACGCGGAGATGTCGGACGGACAGAAGGTGCCCGCGGCGGTGGCGCTGCCCAGGGACTTCGACCCTGCGAAGAAGTATCCCGTGGTGATGGAGATCTACGGCGGTCCGGACAACCCGTACGTGCGCGACTACAAGCACCGCGAAAGCGCGATGCTGCGCTGGTTCTGGGAGACGGGCGTCATCCGTGCGATAATCGACACCCGCGCCGCCGGGCATACGGGCCGCCGCGGGACTGACCTGGTCTACCGCGATGTGGTGAGCGTGCCGGTGGAGGATGCGTGCACCTGGGCCCGCTGGTTCGGGAATCTGCCCTACGTGGACGCGGAGCGCATAGGCATAGAAGGATTCTCCTTCGGAGGCACGATGACGGCGATGCTGGTGATGAACCATCCCGACCTCTTCCGCTGCGGAATCGCGGGCGGGGGAGTCTACGACTGGGAGCTTTACGACACACACTACACCGAAAGGTTTATGGACACTCCCCAGCGCAATCCGGAAGGATATGCGCGGGCGCGGGTGCTGAACTATGTGCAGAATTACGACCCTTCGCGCTCAAGGCTGAAACTCACGCACGGCACCGGCGACGACAACGTGCACCTGCAGAACACCCTGCTGCTGATGGATGCTCTCCAGCAGAACGGCAAGCAGTTCGACCTGATGCTTTATCCCGACGGAATGCACGGCTACCGCGGAGAGCAGAGCCGTCACGACAACGAAGCGGACCGCGAGTTCTGGTCGCGCTATCTACTTAACCCTTAGTTTCGATTTCTCGCCGGGCAACTATGAGTTTTCGGGCGGGACCAATCTGAATATCTACCGTCACTCCGAAGATGTGGGTGTCGGCCGAAGGGCGGACTCCCAGCCGCGCTTTGAGTTCATCGGAGCTCATAGGCACGTTGCGGGCGCTGACCTCCGCAAGAGGGTATTTCTCAGCGCATTCCTTGAACCCGGTATTGCCCCAGTCGAAGACGTCCAGGATCTGATAGTTCTTCCCGAACGGGCTGGGCTTTTCACTCAGATACACGTGCGTGCTGAGCGCCAGTTTCGTAAGACCGAACCTGCTGCAGATCAGCTTGAAAGCACCGGCTTTCGTAAGGGCGGGATCCGGCTCGAACAGATATTGCAACCCGTTGAGATCCAGTGGGTAAACGGCGGTGGCATCACGCTCTTCTTCAGGAAGGAAAGCCAGCGAGTCTTTCAGGTTAGTGGCTATTATCCGTGTCTGAGGATTATCCTCGCGGGTAAGCATCAGGAGCAGTTCTTTTACCTCGCCCTTCAGGCTCACGACGTGAAGTTCCCTGAGCCTTGCTCCGAAGCGTTCGCGCAGCATAGTGAGATCCGCCATAGGGGAGAGTTTGACAAGGACCTTAGGGGCTTTTTTAAAGAGTTCGGGCAGCAGCTTGAGAACGTCCGGCTGGCAGTCTTCCACAAGAAACACCTTTTTCCCGACGTTATCCCTTCTCGCGGGATCCAGATAGATCGCGTCAACCTCCGGCAGGGACTTGATCCTGTCGTTCGCGTACTGGAGGCTGAATATGACATTCGTCACGCCGAGCGCCTTGAAATTCTTCTCCGTCGCCTCCAGGAGGCTGTTTTTCACCTCGTTGTACCAGACCTTTTCAGCAATTTGGGAAAAAGCCCAGCTGTCCACTCCAAGGCCTCCGGTAAGGTCCGCGATGGTCCTGCAGCCCTTCAGGAGCCCGGCCTTATAGAACGCCGTGGCCGACGACGAGCACTGCTCCGCGCTCAGCATATCAGGAATTTCAACCCATTCCAGACACTTCCACTCGGGCACCTTGGCGAGAACCCTTCTGTTCGCTTCAGCCAGTTCGGCTGCAAGTATCTCTGCAAAACTCTTTTTCATTATCACAAAAATACTTAAATTTGAGAGATAAAACTAAAACCAATATGTCTGATTATAAATCTATCGCGCAGTCGTGGCTCTCGGAGGAGTTCGACGAGCAAACCCGTAAGGAAGTTCAGGAACTGATGGCAGGCGATCCCGTCGCCCTCGAGGACGCCTTCTACCGCAATCTGGAATTCGGCACCGGAGGCCTTCGCGGCATTATGGGCGCCGGAACCAACAGAATGAACAAGTACACCGTGGGAATGGCCACCCAGGGCCTTGCCAATTACATCCTCGCGAATGTGAAGGGCGAAGACATCAAGGTGTGCATCTCCTTCGACAGCCGTAACCACAGCCGCGAGTTCGCCCGTATCACTGCGGACGTGCTCAGCGCGAACGGCCTTCACGTATTCCTTTTCGACGACATCCGTCCTACTCCCGAGCTGAGTTACAGCATACGCCTCAAGGGCGCCACGGCAGGTGTGATGGTGACCGCCTCGCACAACCCGAAGGAGTACAACGGTTACAAAGTGTTCTGGTCGGACGGCGGACAGATTACCTCGCCCGTGGACAAAGACATCGTGGCCGAAGTGGCGAAGATCACCACTCCTTCGCAGGTCAAGTTCAAACCCGGCGCAGGAGCAGGGAAGATAGAGATGATGGGCGCCGCTGAGGATGAGTGTTACCTCCGCGACATCCTCTCGCTGACCCTCAGCAAGGATATATGCCGTAAGCACAGCGGCTTCAAGTTCGTGTATACCCCTCTTCACGGCTGCGGCGTAAGGCTCGTCCCCGAGACCCTCAAACGCCTCGGCTTCGAGAACGTCATCCACGTCCCCGAGCAGGACGTAAGCGACGGCAATTTCCCGACCGTGATGTCGCCCAACCCCGAGGAGCCTTCAGCCCTCAAGATGGCGATCGCGAAGGCGGACGAGACCGGCGCGGATATAGTCATCGCCACCGACCCTGACGCCGACCGTATGGGCATAGCCGTCCGTGACCCGGAAGGCAAGATGGTGCTCTTCAACGGTAACCAGACGGCCTCCCTGATGACCTACTATATCCTCAACCGCCGCAAGGAACTCGGCACCCTCGGCCCCGGAAAATACGTCGTCAAGACCATCGTCACGACCGAGCTAATACGCGAGATTTGCGAGAGCTTCGGAATTCCCGTCTACAACGTCCTGACCGGCTTCAAGTACATAGCCGAGGTCGTCAAGCGCAACGAAAAGGACGGCGAATTCGTCTGCGGAGGCGAGGAAAGCTACGGCTTCAACGTAGGCCAGTTCGTGCGTGACAAGGATGCGCAGATCGCTTCGGCGATGGTGGCTGAAGCCGCAGCCTGGGCGGCCGAGCAGGGCCTGACGCTCTACCAGCTGATGCAGAAGATATACAAAGAGTACGGCTACCGCAAGGAAGGCCTCGTGTCGGTAGTGCGCAAAGGCAAGACCGGTCAGGAAGAGATCGCCGCCATTATGGCGGGCCTCAGGGCAGATCCTCCCAAGGAGCTCTGCGGCAGCCCCGTCACCAAGGTAATAGACTATCTCGAGCCTGAAAAGACCGGCCAGCCCAAGAGCAACGTCCTTCAGTTCTTCGACGAAGCGGGCGACGTGGTGAGCGTGCGTCCTTCCGGCACAGAGCCGAAGATCAAGTTCTATTTCGGAGCGAAGGGCGCGGATGCAGACGACAAGATTGCGGCCCTCAAGGCGCAGTTCTGCAGTTAAGCCTTATAAGATTTGCACCATTCTTTCAGCGCGCACTTCCCGCAACGGGGGGTGCGCGCGGTGCACACATAGCGACCGTGCAGGATCAGCCAGTGATGCGCGACGGGCCGCAGTTCTTCCGCGATATGGGCCTCCAGGTCGCGTTCC
>JAFYIK010000204.1 GCA_017538685.1 Bacteroidales bacterium
ACAATTTCGCGAGCGACTTGGGGGTGTCCGAGCGGAGGGCGTAGACCCCACGGCAGAAGTGCGGGAAATGGTAGAGCTTGGCGTCCTGCCCGGTCGCAAGCGGCTCCTGGCCTTCGTCCAGCCACGCGTCGATCGCCTGCTGCAGCGGGAGCAGCCCGGACGGGATCGCCTGGTAGTGCATATGGTCGGGGGCGGACGCGCCGCTGTCCGGGCCGTTGTAGAACACCAGGTAGTCCGGGTACTTGCGGGCGAAGTCCATCATATCCACGAAGTTGTGCCACACGGACTGGGCTACGTGCACGTCGCGCGCGATTACCAGATGGTTGGGGAAGATCGGGAAGGGGTTCACCTGCACGTTGTAGCGGCGCCCCTTACGGCCGTCGAACTTGATGTGGAACTGCTCCTTGGGGCGGTTGGGCACGCAGAGGAAGCACTGGCGTTTGAGCTCGGTCTTCGAGTCCACCTCCGCCGTGGTGCTCGCGATACGGCAGGGGTTATGCTGCGCTTTCACGGGGATGCCGCCCACGGTCAGGTCCTTCACCTCCGCCACCTTGAGCGCGCGGAAGTTCGTGGATGCCAGCGGCCAGACTGAGAGCTGGTCCTGAATGAATTTGGTCAGCTCGTCGGTCATAGCAGCGCGAGTATCTTGTCTTTATAGGTTTTGTATTCGGCTTCGAACTCGGGGGTGAAGATGTCTTTGCCCAGGGCGGCCTCGATTTCTTCTATCGTCCAGTAGCGGCCTTCCGAGACTTCGTAATTGTCCGGATGGAGGTCGAACGCGCCCACGGTCACATAGAGGCCGACCATCTCCCTGTCTGAAGGCTCGCCGGAGATATAGTTGTCCAGATACTGGGGGTTGAAGTCGTACAGGCCCAGCTCCTCGCCGGCTTCGCGGAAGAGAGCCTCCTGATAGAACTCCCCGTACGCGACGTGTCCGCCCACGGCGGTGTCCCACCTGTTCGGGTAGGTCTCCTTGTTCGCGCTGCGGTGCTGCAGAAAGAAGCGTGAGAAGCGGTCCACGATCTGAAGATGCACGACTGGATGCAACAACGATTCGGCGCCGCTATGGCAGTATTCGCGGGAGGCGCGGCCGATGACAAGGCCGTTTTCGTCCACGACGGGGACGGTTTCGGACGCGTCGGCTTCCGGCCCGATGAACGGCGCCGGATCCAGAGGGTAAACCAGCTCGATCATAGACCTCTGTGGATTATGGCCAGTTCTTCGGGGGTGTAAAGCAGTTTGTCGATGAAGTCCGGGACGAAGGTGCCCAGCAGACGCAGGACGATCATCGCAAGGATGATGATTCCGACTATTATCCAGATGGCCTTGATGCCATCGATGTTCTCTTTGTCCGGCTGAGTTTCCGCGCCTTTTTTCGCCACGCCCTTCTTCGCACCGGCTTTCTTATCCGGGCGCGCGCCGCCTTCTTTGTTTTTCAGCGACACGGGCTCCAGGCCGAAGCCGTCCGGGAAGATGTTCGCGTCTTCGTCGGGCACGAAGAAATACTGGTCGCTTTTCGTCAGCCTGAGTTTCCCCAGACCCGGAAGTTCCACGCTCCTCGTCTCCTTCAGCTCGGCCTTCACGCTCTCCACCAGCTCTGCGAGCCCTTCGCCCTCAACGACCTTACCCGCCTTGTCATCCACGACCTGATCGGGGATCCCTGCCGCGAACACGAGCTTCCTGTACGGCGGATTCACCGTGAACCCTTTATCCGAAAACGACGCCGGGACTATCTCCGCACGGAAGACGCCCAGCCCCGGAACGAGGACCTCGTCCGAATCCAGCACGAGGTTCCTTATCAAAGAGGATAATTGATTTATATCCATATAAATGCGTCGCCCCGCATCCGTCGCGGGACCTCGAGAAGCAAAGATACGATTTTTTTGTCCATATTTTTTGTGGAATCCATTTTTTGTGCTACTTTTGCAGTCCCGTTC
>JAFYIK010000205.1 GCA_017538685.1 Bacteroidales bacterium
AAAATCATCGTGCGTTCCTCGTTGTGAAGACTGAGGAGGCGCGTCTGCCGTCCTTTTTTCTGCGGCAGGAAACCCTCGAAGCAGAACCGTTCGTCGGGCAGCCCAGAGGATACCAGCGCCGGCACGAAGGCGGTGGCTCCGGGCAGGCATTGCACTTCGATGTCGTTCCGTACACACTCGCGGACGAGCAGGAATCCTGGGTCGCTGATGGCGGGCGTCCCTGCGTCGGTGATGAGAGCAATATTCTGCCCGCTTCTCAGTCGCTCGACGATGGGCGCGATAGTCTGGTGCTCGTTGAACTTATGGTGCGACAGCAGGGCGTTGTGAATGTCGTAATGCTTGAGCAGGATGCCGCTGGTGCGGGTGTCCTCGCAGAGGATGAGATCTGCTTCCTTGAGCACGCGGATAGCACGCAAGGTGATGTCTTCAAGGTTCCCGACAGGGGTGGGCACAAGGTAAAGCATACTGAAATCAAGACTTAAGTCGATGAATTATCTTCCGCTGCAAAAGTAGCATTTTTTCTTCCGTTATTCAATTATTTTTGTGCTTTTTCCATACCTATTATCAATAGATTTTATATTTTTGCAAAAATTAAGATAATAACTTGCTGGAAAGGAAATAAAGCTATGTTGGATTTTTCGGAAGACAGAATGGGAGAGACGTTGCGCAGAGGGCGTATCGAGGTAGTTTGCGGGTCTATGTTCTCGGGTAAGACGGAGGAACTGATCCGTCGTTTGAAGCGCGCGCAGTTTGCCCGGCAGAAGGTGGAAATCTTCAAGCCCGCTATCGACACGCGCTATTCCGAGGATGAGGTTGTCTCGCACGACAGCAATTCCATTCCTTCTACGCCCATCGATTCCAGCGCCAGCATCCTGCTTCTCTCGTCCGACATTGAGGTGGTGGGCATCGACGAGGCACAATTCTTCGATGAAGGGCTGGTGGATGTCTGCAACGAGCTTGCCCGCCGAGGGGTGCGTGTGATTGTTGCCGGCTTGGATATGGATTTCCGCGGAATTCCTTTCGGCCCTATGCCCGCCTTGCTCGCTATTGCCGACGAGGTGACTAAGGTGCACGCTATCTGTGTGCGTTGCGGCAGCCTGGCTTACGTGTCGCACCGTACGGTTGACAACGACAAGCGCGTGCTCCTAGGAGAGAAGATGGAGTATGAGCCCCTCTGCCGTGTCTGCTACGAAAAAGCCCTCGAAGAGCACAAGGAGGCAACCCAGACGGAACAAGCATAGAAAGGCACCCGATACAGATTCCTTAACGGCAGGAAAACGTAGGCCAAGAGCCAAAGTCTGGGGCATATAGTAAAATATTCCCCTCAAAAATTTGTTCAGTCCGTTTTTCTCCGTAACTTTGCACCCGCTTTTGACCGAAAGGCCATAGCGCTTGAAGGTCGATCCGTTAGCTCAGCAGGTAGAGCACATCCCTTTTAAGGATGGGGTCTTGGGTTCGAGCCCCAAACGGATCACGAAGGAGACATCGTCGAGATGCCTCCTTTTTTATCTTGTCTGGTCTTGGCGTTGGAAAGGACACTCGTATTGAAGAGTATTACAAAGGCACCCTCCCGATCGGGAGAGTGCCTTTATCTTCCTCATTTACCGTTCTTGATTATTCTGTCGCCAGAATGATGCTTACAAGTGTGGTGACATCGGTGACGTTCACTTCATTGTCGCCGTTCACATCGGCCACGGTCCTGTCGTAGTCGGTCGTGTTGCCGAGGATGATGTCTACAAGTGCGGTGACGTCGGTAACGTTCACCTCACCGTCAGCG
>JAFYIK010000206.1 GCA_017538685.1 Bacteroidales bacterium
ACAAAAATTGAAATGATGCACCCTTAGCTCAGCTGGTAGAGCAATTGACTCTTAATCAATGGGTCCAGGGTTCGAGCCCCTGAGGGTGTACAAAAAGAGGATGACCGAAAGGCCATCCTCTTTTTTTAGTTTAACTTCCGACCTGTCACCTTTTCGATGGCCTCGAAACTGCCGAGGTCGGACCAGGACCAGGATGAGGGGGCCATGTAGACGAGCGGCGAGCGCTCCATGACGGCGTAGTCGATGGAGATCTTCTCGCATTTTGGAAAAATATCTGTCAGGGCCGTGGCCTCGCCTGGCCCGCACAGCGCAGGTGCAAGTTCGTCCATCAGGGCCGCAATGTCGGGCACGAATTCGCGAAGTTGCGCGATCATGGTCTGGACTCCATAGACGAAAATGCCCGCATTCCAGAAGTAGCCGCCCTCAGCGAGGTACTGCTCTGCCACTTCGAGAGAAGGCTTTTCCTTAAATTCGGAGACTTTCTGGATGTCCCCCCCTCCCTGAATATGAATATATCCATACTCAGTACAAGGATTATCGGGTGTAATTCCTATGGTCACTATTGATTCCGAAGTACCTAAAAAACCCAACGCATCATTAACCGTTTTCGCGAAGGCGTGGATGTCGGGGACGTAGGCGTCGGAAGGGGCAACTACGACGCGGGCATCCGGATAGCGCTGCGCGATTTTCCAACTCACGTACGCGATGCACGGCGCGGTGTTGCGCGCCACGGGCTCCAGAAGAATCTGCTCATCCGGAATCGCCGGCAGCTGCTCCCTGATATACTTATGATATGCGGCAGAAGTCACCACCCAGAAATGGGCCGAAGGGTCCACTGCCAAAAACCTCTCGTACGTCAACTGAATGAGAGTCTTCCCCACTCCGAGAAGATCCAAAAACTGTTTCGGTTTCTCGGGAGTGCTGATTGGATAGAGACGCGATCCCACGCCTCCTGCCATAATTACAATGTGTGTATTACTCATATTAATTAGAGGGGGAAAGACATATGGTCAGCGAAACTCTGCCGCCCTCGGCAGAGGAGAGGGGGGACCGTGAACGAAGTGAACGGTGGGTGTCGAGATCGACCGCCCCGAAGGGGCAGTTTATCGAGACGTTTTGCTGACCATATGTCTTTCCCCTATTCATTAGGATACATTTGTGCAAAGCCGTCACGGAAAGCCTGGAGGGTTTCGGTGAGGTCGGCTGAAAGTTCGAAATAATTGGTGGTCTGGTTTCCGGAATAGTCGTTCGCGCTGAACCAGACGGCGCCCTTGATGGGCTGGAGATAGGGGTACGAGGAGCGGAGCTGGAAGTCCGCAAACATAGCGCGGACCCAGGCTGCCTGCTGGGCGGCGTTGCGCTTCTCTTCGCCCGACGCCGCGCCGCCGGCGCCGCAGCCGAACTCGCTGATAACCCACGGCATAGAGCTGAAGCACTCGCTGTTCTTGTTATAAAGCTTGACGTAGTGGTCCCTGAACGAAGTCAGAGGCAGGCTGTTTCCGGACTCGTAGGCTGTAAGGCCGAGTATCTGCACATAATCGTTCCCTGGATAGTACGCGAGGTCTTCGCTCCAGTTGCTATAAGGGCAGGAAACGGCGATAGGATTGAAAATCCAGATGCAATTGTCCACTCCTTCCGCTTCGAACATATCGTAGAGATACTTCCAGGTGTCGATGAAGATATCCGGATCGCAGAGCGTCATCATTCCGCAGTAGCTTGTCCAGTCAGAATTCATCTCGTTGTTCAGGCGGAAAAGCACCGGATGCCCGTAGGCTTTGATCTTCACTGCGAGGTCGCGAAGGACTTCGTCGTAATTGCCCCGCAGGATGTCGAACATCGGAGTGGAGCAATTGGTGGTGTTCGAAGGGTTGACGTTGTTATTGTTGGTCGTGTACTGGTAGGAGAACTGCAGCACGGGCTTTCCGTTGAAGCCGTTGCCGCCCGCGAACTCCTCCGCCATCTCCGTAGGGAAATAATGCACCGAAGTATACCACGCGATGTGCGAGTAGGTAGGCATTATCTCGTAGTTATGCGCGAACGCGGCTTCCAGACGCTCTTTCTCAGACGAAATCAGCGCGTGGTTTCTCGAATAGGAATCCGAATTGGACTGCACCATAGATCCCGAGAACACTCCGAAATCCAGAGTCTTCTGGGTAAGAAGCTTCTGATAATATGCCTTAGTCTCGTCGTTCCACTTCGGATTCGGTCTCGCCTCCTGCGCCGGAAGGAAGTTCTTCGAACGTCCGTAGGTGTCGATCACCTTGAACGACTTGAGAATACCATCAAATGCAGCCAGGTCTTCCTGCGACGAACATTTGTAGAGCAGGAAGCCGAACTTAGACCACTGGCCCAGAGGCCTGACAAGAGCAATCTTATAGTAAGGCCTTGCAAGCCCTTGAGCATCGATCGAATAAATGTTCACGCTGCAGCCCTCGATGATGGTTTCATCATTTCGGACAACCTCGGAGAGATACCTCAGGTCGTTCTGGTTGATGTAAGTCTGATTCGCGATATAACGGTCCAGCCACTCTCCGGTGTACACTCCATAGTAATGCTCGTTCGGGGTGTACGGAGTCACCTGCTCCAGGGTCACGCGGAGGCTGAAGCGCTCGGAACTAAACTTCTGGGCATACTTCGCAAGAGTGTAATCCGGCACGGGATTCAAGTCCAGGGGGATAGACAGCGCATATCCGTCGCTCTCGCTGACAAAGCGAAGGTAAGCGTCGGAGTAGAATTCGTAACGAAGGTCGGCCGATGTAGTCCTCCAACCGGTCCTGAAAGTATTCTTATAATTGCCGTCCACAGACCAGCGCACGGAAGTGATATCTTCCAGGCTGGAGATAGTGGCGGCATCCCCGAAGGCCCGTTTCCACATCTGGCTTATGGCATCACGGTCCACTATCAGGGTCTTGTCCTCCGGTTCCGGCACGGGATCCGGGTCGGGGTCCGGTGCGGGTTGCACCCTGGGAGTGCAGCCTGCCAGCACCAAAACTATGATCCAAAGATACTTACGCATTCTTTTCGTGTTCTTTCACAAGGGCCTCAGTAAACTTGCGCGAACGCTCGTAGCCGTCGCGCGGAGCGCCCCACATAGTCGCGAAGACTATGGCACCAATCACGCCGAAGGCGATGAAGGTCACGAACACCCAGTGCCAGCCGAACAGGTCCGCGACCTTGCCCACGACGATGGCGGACAGGGCCGAACCCACATAGCCGAAGATGCCGGCAAGGCCGTTGGCCGTAGCGGAAGCCTCCTTGGTGGCCTGGTTGGCCGAGCCTATGCCGATCAGCGCCTGCGGGCCGTAGATGCAGAAGCCGCTCATCGCGAGCACGACGGTCGAAAGCACGACGGGCATATCCACGAGCGCGAAGAGCGCGAGGAACACGACCGCGCCGACCATAGCGAACAGACACATCCTGTGCGACTTGCCCTTGAAGAGATGGTCCGACGCCCAGCCGGCGAAGATGGTGCCCACGATTGCGGACAGCTCGAACAGAGCCACCGACCACGCAGCGCCCTTGATATTCATTCCACGGTCCTCCGTGAGGAACTTCGGGCCCCAGTCGAGCACGCCCATACGGAGCACATACACGAAGATATTCGCAATAGCGAGCGTCCACACCCATTTGTTGCGGAAAACCATCTCGCGGAGGAACTTCTTGTGCGCGCCGGGGATTTTCTCTGTCTTCTCCTTGCCCGTCTCGGTGCCCTTGATCTCAGGCAGTCCAACGCTCTGCGGCGTGTCCTTGAGGGCGGCGAAGCAGAGGATGGCAGCGCCCACGGCTATGATGGCCGGGATTATGAAGCACATCCTCCAGGCGCCGTAGTGGCCGGCATAGCTCATAATGCGCGCGGTCTGATCGGCCACGGCGAGCTGATCCCAGCCCTTGATGCTCACGGCGAGGTTTCCTGCAATACGGTTGACTACCTCCGGATCACCGCTCATATCCGAGCCCAGCCCCGTCATAATCATACCGCAGATAATCACTGCGAGGAAACTTCCTATGGAGTGAGAGGTGTTCCAGATGCTCATTTTGGTGCTGAGCTCGCCCGGTGCAATCCACTGCGGGAGCATACGCGCGCAGGGCGGATAACCGCAGCCCTGGAAATACTGGTTCAGCACTATCGTCACGCCCATCACGAGGATGAGCATATTGATGAACTGCGGGCCTTCGTGCACGCCAGTGATGGCGTAGCTCAAATCCACTCCGAAACCGAAGCAGAAGTTGGCCGCAGCACACAGAAGCAGGCCTATGCCCATAAATACCTTGGTGCTCACCTTCTCCACTATAAAGCCGTTGATGAAGCGGCTGAGGCCGTAGATGAGCGAGCCTATGGCGATTATGATTCCGAAGCTGGTGTTGCTGATGCCGTATTCGGCCGTCAGGCCAGGCATAGCGATGGAAAAGTTCTTGCGTACGAAATAGAAGATGGAATAGACCACCATCGACACGATGATAGTCCACCACTGCCAGAACTTGAAGGATTTATTGGTCTGCATTCAGTTTTTGTGTTTTTTCAAAATCTATTGCCTGCGCCAGGACGCTGATCGGATTGCTTACGGGCACTTTTGTGAAAGCCTCGATCTGCCATTTGCAGGTCTCGCAGTCTGTAATGACTGCTTCGGGGTTCGCATTACGTATGTCTTGGAAAAGCGGCTGCCCTATCTCTTTCGACCATTCGTAGTTTTCTTTCTTGAAACCGAAAGTGCCGGAAATGCCGCAGCAATGCTGGTCAAGCACGGTCAATTCCAGGCCGGGGATTTGCTTCAGAAGCCTTATCGAATACTGCTGCCAGCCTATCTTCTGCATATGGCAGGGGGTATGGTAAACCGCTTTCAGTTTGAAGTCCGTGTTGAACGCGAGCTTGATCTCCCCCGCTTCCACCTTGTCATAGAGCCATTTCACGGCGAGAAGGATGCTGTCGCGGACATCATCGTTCGCGATTCCGAGGACGCCCTTGTACTCGTCGCGCATAGTGAACGTGCAAGTGCTGGAGGTTGTCAGCACTTCCGTGCCCGCCTTGCGGATCGAATCGAGATTCACCGCCGCTTGCTTACGCGCCTGCTCGCCGAAGCCGTTGGCAATAAGGGCCACGCCGCAGCATTTCTCCTTTTCGAGCAGCTTCACGCCGTAGCCGCAGGCGTTCATCAGTTTTATGAAGTCTTTCCCGAGTTCCGGATAATTGTAGTTCACGTAGCAGCCGTGGAAGTAGCTCACCGAGCGGCGGAAAGAATCCTGCCGGTTTCCTGAAAGAGGTCGCCGAGGCTCAGACCGAGCGCGGACGCGATCTTGTCGAGCGCTTTCAGCGAGGGGGTCACGCGGAAATTTTCCACCTGGGAAATGAAT
>JAFYIK010000207.1 GCA_017538685.1 Bacteroidales bacterium
CTCCCTCTTCTCCTTACGGTATTTTGCTCCGAAGTTGTTCTTCTTGCCTTCGTTCATCCTGGCGTAGGTCTCCTTGACCTGCTTCTGGATCTCCTGCTGCATCTTCTCCTGCTCGGCCTCGGTCATAGCAGGCTTGAAGCGCTCGCCGCGGTCGCGTTTGCGTCCGCCGCCCTGGTTTGCGTCGCCCTTGCGGTCGTTCGCGCGGTTGTTGGTCGCGTTCTGGCCCGCCTTCGCAATATCCACCTTCTGCTTGCTGATGCGCTCGCGCTTCTTCGCAGGCTTCTTGTCGAACTGGCTGAGGTCTATCTTGCCGACCACCTTCAGGCTCGCGCCTGCCGCCGCAGGGGCCGCGACAGTCTCCGCGGGCTGCTCAGGCTCGGGTTCCGGTTCAGCAGCCACGGGCTCGGGCTCCACGACGGGTTCCGGTTCGGGTTCCGCGACCGGCTCCGGCTCTGCGACCGGCTCGGGTTCGGGCTCCGCCACAGGTTCCGGCTCGGGTTCCACGACCGGCTCCGGCTTGGGCTCCGGTTTCGGAGTTTCCTTCTTCTCGTTGATGAAGGTGTTGGTCTTGATGCGGACCACCTCCTCGACCTCCTCCTCTTCTGCTTCGGCCTTTGATTTCTTGCCTGAGCGTTCGAGGATTTCGGAAATCTTGATGTCTACCTGCTCCGCAGCCTGTTTGGCCTCGAGGTCTTTGCCGAACGCTTTTGCAATCGCCGGCATAAGGTCCTCGGAGACCTTGGCATTGGGGTTCTCTTCAATGTCCACTCCCTGCTTCTGGAGGAAATCCACCAGATCGCCGAGGCCGACATTGAACTGCCTCATGATTTTGTTAAGTCTTATTTCTGCCATTAGTCTTCAAATTCTGCCTTAAGGATGCGCATGACTTCCTCCACTGTCTCGTCCTCGAGATCGGCGCGCTTCGCCACATCCTCGGGACTGATGGCGAGAACGTCCTTCGCCGTGTCGCAGCCGATGCTCTTGAGTTTGTCGATGACCCACTGGTCGATTTCGTTCGCGAATTCGTCCAGCGCGACATCTTCCTCGTCCTGCTCTCCCTTCGCAACCTCACGCCAGACCTCGATCTCGCGGTCCACCAGCATGCCTGCGAGGGCGATGTTGCAGCCTCCGCGGCCGATACCCTTGCGAACCTCGTCCGGCTGCATGTAGACCTTCACCTTGTCGGAAGGACTCTCACCCATGTCGATCGAAGAGACCTTCGCGGGGCTGAGGGCGCGCTGGATCATAAGCTGAGGATTCTGGGTCCACTGGATAACGTCGATATTTTCGTTGTGCAGTTCGCGGACGATGCCCATGATGCGGCCGCCCTTCACGCCGATGCAGGCGCCGATGGGGTCGATACGGTCGTCGTAGGACTCCACAGCCACCTTCGCGCGCTCGCCGGGGACGCGGACCACCTTCTTGACGGTGATCAGGCCGTCGGCGATTTCAGGAACCTCCTGTTCGAACAGCCTCTCGAGGAACTCGGGAGAAGTACGGCTGAGGATGATGTAAGGAGTAGTGTTGTTGCGCATCTCCACTGTCTTGATGATGGCGCGGACGGTGTCGTTCTTCTTGAAGTGCTCGCCCGGGATCTGCTCCATCTTGGGGATGTGCAGTTCGTTGCCGTCTTCGTCCAGGATAAGGACTTCCTTGCTCCAGGTCTGATAGATCTCGCCCGTGAAGATCTCGCCGATCTTCTCGGAGTACTTCTTATACACATTCGCCTTCTCGATGTCCATAATGCGGCCCTGGAGATTCTGGCGGATGTTCAGGATGCCGCGGCGGCCGAAGCTCTCGAGGCTGAGTTTCTTCGTGTACTGGTCGCCGATTTCATAGTCGTCGTCGCCGCTGTCCGCGATCACCTGGTCCAGAGTCATCTCCGTGTTGGGATTCTCCACTTCCTCCACTATCTCGAAGTTCTGATAGATCTCGCAGGTTCCCTTGTCCACGTTGATAATCACGTCGAAGTTGTCAGCGGAACCGTAGGTCTTCGCTATCTGGGTGAGAAACACGTCCTTGAGCACGCCCATCATCACCGGACGGTCGATGCTTTTCTCTTCCTTGAAGTCCTTGAAGGCATCAATCAGAGTCACTACTTTTTCTTTTTCCATTTCTATGTTAGTCTTTTACTGTTTCCAAAAGCTTGTCCGCTTCCTCGGGGCTGAGCCCTACTGAGCTGACTGTGAGGGAATAATCCTCGATGTTGCGGTCGAAGGCGTCCAGGATCGCCCTATGCACATACTCGCAATCCTCAATGTCCACCGGGCCCTGCTCTTTGTCGATAGTCACTTCGAACACATTTTCGTCGTCGTCGAAAAGCAGCTCGACGACCTTGCATCCTTTTTCTGCGGCGGCTTTCAGCAGCACCGCTTCGAATTCTGATTTCTTCATATCTTATAAACAAAGATAGGCGGCCCTTTCGGCCTCCTATCTCTTTCACGGATGCAAATATAGCACTATTATTTCAATATGCAAATACTTTCCGGACCCTCGTTGAACAGCAGGTCCATCACCGACAGATTCCCCACGAATCCGAACTTGTCGCGGAACACCTGCCAGTACTCGCGCGTCTGAAGATAAGGCGCTTTCTTAGGATGGATCACGTCGCGCAGGTCTTCCCCGTCGCCGGGGCCGGCCTGAACGACTATCCCTATCTTCCTGCAGAAGAAATCAGTGATGCGCGAATTCAGCTCCCAGAGCGTCTCGGGATGCGAATCCAGGATCGCGAACAGCTCGTCGCGGTAGTACTCGAAGAATGGAGAACTGTAGTAGGCGGTCTCTATCGCATACTTCGTCCGGCGTACCCAGTCGGTCGAGTAATCCACCCGGACCTCCGTGATCTTTCTGCGCCCGTCGTGGACTATCGGCACCCGCAGGTCCTCCACGCCGTTGGAAGTGAGTATCCTGCAGCGGTTGCGGTAGGTCTGCTTCTGATAATTCTCGTCAGTATCTATGCGAACAGAGTACCTCGCCAGCACGGCAAAGTACTCTGTAGGGGGGAAGTATGCGCTCGAAAGCAGCATACCTTATTCGATGGCGCCCTTCTCGGTGACGTCGTTTCCGCGGACGATGCCGCGCTTCGAATTGCGGATGAAGTTGATGATCTCGAACTTCTCCGGAGTGTCCGGGAAACCGGCCTCCACCTTCGCCAGGCCGTCGGTGACGTTGTTTCCCTGGTAGTAGATGGTGTCGTAGATGTCCTTGATCATACGGACGGTGTCCGAATCGAAGCCCCTGCGGCGCAGACCGACTATGTTCACGCCTGCGTAGCAGATAGGCTCGCGGCCGCACAGCGAATACGGAGGGATGTCCTTGTTCACCTTGCTGCCGCCGCCGACCATAGCGTGCTTGCCGATGTGAGAGAACTGGTGCACGACCGTGCTGCCACCGAGGATGGCCCAGTCGTCCACGTCCGTCTCGCCGGCGATGCCGACATAGCTTACGAGGATGCAGTGGTTGCCCACGGTGCAATCGTGCGCTACGTGCACATACGACATAATCAGCACGTCGTTGCCGATGCGGGTGACGCCCTTGCCGCTCGCTTTTGTTCCTCGGTTGATGGTGGCGCACTCACGAATGTTCACCCTGTCGCCGATCTCCACATAGGTGACTTCCCCGTCGAACTTGAGGTCCTGGGGGATGGCGCCTACCACGGCGCCCGGGAACACGGTGCAGTCCTTGCCCATCTTCACATAAGAGAAGATAGTGGCGTGGGGATATATCTTGCAGCCGTCGCCGATCTCGACATTGTCGTCCACGAAGGCGTAAGGTCCGATCTCGACGTTGTCGCCGAGTTTCGCGCCCGGATGGACGGTTGCAAGAGGATGGATATTGTTCATAATTATCTATTTAATCATTTGTGCAACTTTGGTGTTGATGCTGTGGCCGGGTTTGTAGGCCGTGATCTTGGCTTTCAGGAAACCGCCGCAGAGCCTGAGGTCTCCGAGGAGGTCGAGCATTTTGTGACGCCCGCACTCGTCCGGATAACGCAGCTCGATGTGGTTCAGATACCCTCTTCCGGTCACGGCGAGATTCGGCTGGCGAAGTATCCTTCTGATGATGCCCATCTTAAGCCTGCTGACGGGCTTCTCCACTATCACTATCGCATTGCCGAGGTCTCCGCCTTTCACCAGGCCGGCCAGGAGCATTCCGAACACTTCGTGAAGGAAGCAGAAGGTCCTGCAGGGAGCGATCTCGCTCACATAATCCACTGAAGGATCCCACTTGATAGTCTGCACGCCGAGCACCTTGGAGTTGAAATCGATGGTCGATTCCACTGTCAGGGTGTCTGCAGGCTCCACCTTGATCCACGAACCGGTCTTGGGGTTCCTGTATTCCAGCACTTCGCTCACTTCTATCCAGTTCCTGTCCGCGTCCTGCTCCACCGTGCCGTCTTTGGCTATCGCATCCACGTAGGGTTTCGCGCTGCCGTCCAGGATGGGAACCTCGCGGTTGTTGATGCGCACAAAGGCATTGTCGATTCCCAGGCCCGTGAGCGCGGAGAGCAGGTGCTCCACCGTGCTGACCGTCACGCCGTGAGCCGTGATGGTGGTGCTGCGCGCCGTCTTCGACACATTCTCCGCCACGGCGTCCACATATGCTTCGTGGCCGTGGATCTTCGGCAGGTCGGTCCTGATGAACCTTACGCCGGTGTTTTCGGGAGCGGGACATATCTGCATATTGGCATAAAAGCCCGTATGCAGTCCTTTTCCTTCGAAGGAATATATCTTAGAAAGTGTGCGTTGTTTCATAAAAGCGGGCGCAAAGATAGGAAAACTTTTCGTTATTCCTCACCACTTGCCTTAAACTTTGCGTATGCCCTCATAAAAGTGCTGTGCGGTATGCCCGGCATACCCATCAGCACCTGCCCGCTCTTGCGGACGTTTCCGATGACTCCCGCCTGCGCTGCGACCGTCGTGTGCGGAGCAACCTTGATATGGCCGACTATGCCCGCCTGGCCGGCTATGATGCAGCCTTCGCCTATCACAGCCGAGCCCGCGATGCCGCTGAGACCCGCCATAGCGGTGTTCTTCCCCACCACCACGTTGTGCGCCACAAGGCAGAGGTCGTCGATCCTGACGCCGTCTTCGATGATGGTGCTCTCCATAGGAGCTTTGTCCACACAGGCGTTGGAGCCGATTTCCACGTCGCTGCCGATAATCACGTTTCCGACGTGCTCGATCTTCTTCCAGCTGCCGTCCGGCTGAAGGGCATTGCCGAAGCCGTCGTCGCCGATGATGCAGCCGGCGTGCAGGATGGTCCTGTCGCCCACTACCGTGTCCGCAAAAATGTGCGCGCCCGGATAGATGATGCACTTCTCCCCTATCTTCACGTTGTCGCCGATGGTCACGTTGTCGTAGATTTTCGTGCAATCGCCGATTGTCGTTTTCTTGCCGATCGTCACGAAATCGCCTACCCACACCTTCTTGCCGACCCTGGCGCTCCAGGCTATGCGGCAGCGGCCGCGGTGGCGGCGGTAGGATTTGTGCTGCGACTTCACGTACTCAAGCAGCTCGGCGAGGGCGCTGTAGGCGTTCTCCACCCTCACGAGGGTGGGAGTGACCGCCTCCTTAGGCTCGAAGTCCTTGTTTACCAGCAGAATTGAAGCCTTGCTGGTGTAGACATATTGCTCGTATTTCGGGTTTGCGTAGAAGCAGAGTTCTCCGGGTTTGCCGTGCTCGATTTTGGCGAATGTGGTCGCCGTGGCCTGCGGGTCGCCATCTACAGTCCCTTTGAGGACTTCGGCGAGTTCCTTTGCTGTGAATTTCATTTCTTTTCTTTAAAATCTCCAACCGAGAGTAATCACGGCCGCGCAGAGCAGCCTTCTCTGGCTGATGCGGGGGGAATAGACTGTGTTGTAGTCGTAATAAGGCTGGAACACCGTGGAAGGATACAGGGTCCCCTGCAGGGCGAAGTCCGCGAAGAACGAACCCGCAGGGTTGTATCCGCAGCCGGCGGATGCTCCGATAACTAAATCTTTATAATGCCTGCCCGAGCCGGGAAGGGTCTTCCTGCCCAGGTAATAATCATTGTCGTAATCTTCGTAGCCGAGTTCAGCTCCGGTTTTGTCCGTATAGTACTTCTCGGGAGTAGTCTTGAGAGACGCTCCGGCCCTGAGGGCGAACTGCGGGGCGACATTGAGTTCCGCGCCCAGCCTGAAGTTGTGCGCAGCGCCGCTGAAAGCCTTGATGGCGGCGTTTTCGAAGTTGTATTCGTCGGAGATGTCTTTGCTCTCGAACTTCATCCTTCCATAGTCCACCAGCTCGTAATCCAGGCTCAGGAGGCCCGTGCGGCCGAAGGTCCAGGCGAGGCCGGCGTCCAGCACCGAAGGGGTGAAGAGGTTGTAGCTGTACCAGCCTTCCTCGCCCGATCCGCTATAGGATTTGCCGTTGTCGTAGGCCACCTTTCCGCTGTGCTGCCAGCTCTCCTCAATATCGAGGACCGTCCTGGTCTGATATGCAAGGCCTATCCTGAGGCTGTTGGTCGGGAGCCAGATCAGGCCGCCCTTCAGGTACACGCCAGCCGCCTTGGCGTAGTAGTTATAACGGTGAGTGGCATCGCTGAAATAGGTGTCTTCCGTGCTGGAATCCGAATATGTGAACGACACGGGGAAATCCTCCACCGTCATCGCCACCTCCGTGAAGTCCTCTATGTTCGAGTACTCCATCATCGGGATTCCCAGGTTGAAGCCTATGAACAGGCGGTCCTTCACGTTGAAGCCGAAGTTCATAATCATATCGGACTTGTAGCCCATATGGGTCACCGTGCTTGTCTGGCGCAGGGCGCTCGGCACATAGTGGTCTCCCTTGTCCGTCAGGACCTCGGAGCAGCCGACATATTCGTTGTTTGTGCCGAACGAATTGATAAGGCCTATGTCATAGCCCAATGCGGTGTCCCAGTAATGCGAATACGCAGCATTGTCGTAGAAGCTGTTCGAAGCCAGGTCTGCAGGAGCTATGTTAAGGTCGGTCGCCGCCGCAGCCATCTCGCCGAAGCGCGAAGAAAGGGAGTTCAAGCCCGTGCTCACCATCCTGCTGTTGTAATCGGTGACGGTGTTGCACACGAACGCGAAAGTGAAAGACCTGAGCGACTCCCCGTCAGTGTCGTAACGGGTGGAAAGGCCTATGTTCGGAAGCTTGAATGCAGGATAGAAATCCGTCTTCGGGAGTCCGTATGCGCTGTTGGGGCTGAGGGCGTAGCGCGTACGGCCCACGGCGAGGCTGAGGGCCGGGGTGACCGTGAACTGCGAGTAACCCGCCACGGCCGAGCCGGCGGGGTTGATGCCTATCGTGCCGAGGTCTCCGCCTATGGCGGTCACGGCATTCGAAAGGCCTGCGCTCTTCGCCGTGCCTATGTAATTCAGCTCGGAGAAGGTGTATGCGTCATACATCGACTGCGCCTGCGCCGAAAGGCACATCGCAAGGGATGTGAGGATAATAAGCGAAATCTTTTTCATAATAAGTGTCAGTTTATCTGTGTCCGCCGCCGTGGTATCCGCCACCGCCGCTGCTGTGCGACGAGCTTCCGCTGCTGTGCGAACTGCCGGAATGACCTCCGCCCGAATAACTGCTGCTTCTGGCGCTGCTGCCCGAGGAACGCGAAGAAGAGGAACTGCTGTCGTAGCGTGAGGAAGAACTGCTCCTGTAAGAAGATGCAGACGAGCCTGAGCGCGTTGCACCTGCGGAGCGATAAATTGAAGTTTCGGAATAAGAGCTTTCGCCACGGTTTATGGCCGTGCTCTTCGGGCCCGTGCGCTGGACCTTGATACGGTCTATGTCGCGCTTGGCAAGGGCCGATGCGGTGCGCACCGCGCCGCCGCTGCGATAGGCTCCCGGACGGGAATAATGCCCGCCGGTGGCGCTTCCGTCGCGATGGATCCGCGTGCCGGAGCCGCCGTGCCAGGCGTAGCCCCTGTCATAATGATGGTGGTAGGGATAACCCCAGCCGTAGTAAGGGGTGTAGCCGTAATAGTAGGGATAACCGTACCAGCCGTAATTCCAGTAGAACGGGTCGTAGTAATCCCAATAATAGAAGGGAGAGCCCCAGGAATAGTATCCCCAGTGGGAATAACGGCTCCAACGGTAAGGGCCCCAATAGTTGTAACGGTAACCGTAGTACCAGGGACTATCCCAGTCGTACGGGTCTGAGATTGCCAGATAGACCGTGTCACGCTCCACTGCGAGGGAGTCGGAACCGCGGCTGAAGTTATCCAGCGAGGCGAGATAACGGAATTCGTCCTCCGAAAGAGGAGAACGGCTTACCTTCGTCGGGTCAGGTTTGTAGTAGATTCCGTCCTGAAAGCGGTCGTAGTCGGCATAACTGCCCACAGTGCCGCACGAAACCGCGCATAGCGCGAGAGTCGCAAAAAAGAGTAATGTGCGTTTCATTTTGAACCTCCTACGATAAAATTTTATTATCTTTGCCCCGCAAGTTTCGTACCCGCGCGGGAGCGGGACAGCAAATTTAGGAAAAATAATCTACAAATACGATGGCAAAAGAAATCACACCGCGCAGCGAGAACTATTCCCAGTGGTATAGCGACCTCGTCGTGAAGGCGGATCTGGCCGAGCAGTCGGCAGTGAGGGGATGCATGGTCATAAAGCCTTATGGCTACGCAATCTGGGAGAAAATGCAGGGCGTGCTGGACGCGGCGTTCAAAAGGACGGGAGGGCAGAACGCGTATTTCCCCCTCTTCATCCCGAAATCGTTCTTCAGCCGCGAGGCCGAGCATGTCGCGGGTTTCGCAAAAGAGTGCGCAGTGGTCACACACCACCGCCTGATGAACGATCCGGACGGCAATGGAGTGATCGTGGACCCCGAGGCGAAGCTCGAGGAAGAGCTCATCGTCCGCCCCACCTCCGAG
>JAFYIK010000208.1 GCA_017538685.1 Bacteroidales bacterium
CGTCTTTCGACGGGTATACCGTTAAGCATAGGCATTGCGCCCACAAAGACGCTCGGGAAGGTCGCCAACCACTTTGCGAAAAAGTATCCTGGATATCGGGGAGTGTGTATTATCGATTCCGACGAGAAGCGTCTTAAGGCGCTGGCCCTCACGCCGATAGACGATGTGTGGGGCATAGGATGGAGGGGCGCGCCCAAGCTTATGGCGGCGGGAGTGCAGACGGCGCTGGATTTCGTGCAGCGGCCGGAGGCGTGGGTACGCGGCCGGATGGGGATCACGGGCGTGCGGACGTGGAAGGAGCTGCAGGGCACTCCCGCCGTCGCAGATGAGCTCCCCGCGCCCCGAAAGAGCATCTGCACATCACGGTCCTTCGCGGAGATGATCACGGACAAGGCCGAACTGCGGCTGCGCGTGTCCGACTTCGCCGGCATCTGCGCCCAGAAGCTGCGCAGCGAGGGTTCGGCCGCCACTTCGGTGGGCGTCTTCGCTCACACAAATCCCTTCCGTAAAGACCTTCCTCAATACTATCCCTGGGAGATGGTCCATCTGGACACTCCGCGCAACTCCACCCAGGAGATAGTCGGCGCCGCCCTCCGCGCCCTTGATGCCATTTTCCGCGAAGGATACTCTTACAAACGTGCCGGGGTTATCATAGACGACATCGTCTCTGCGGACGCGATCCAGGGTCAGCTCTTCGAGACCGAAGACGAACGCGAACTCCAGCGCCGCCAGGATGAAATCAGCGCGATAATGGACCGCGTCAACAAACCGGGCAATAATCTCCTTCGTCTCGCCACCCAGCGCCCCGGCCACTACGCCGACGGCATCCGCCGCGACCACTGCTCCCCGTCCTTCACCACAGACTGGGAAGATTTAATGGAGGTTAAATAGTTTTGTGAATGACGTAGGTGACGACTCCCCAGATGGAGAAGTCGTTGCCTTCCTGGATGTGGATGGGCCTGTACTTTTTGTTGGCGGGAAGGAGCCAGATGTCGCGCCAGCCCAGGATGTTGTAAGACGATGGTGCTTTGCGGATTTCGCGAACGGCGCCGCGGCGGGTGGCGGAAGCGCCGGTGCCCATAATCCCAGAAGCCTCACTGGCGAATGGGTCCCGGAACGAGACGAACTTCAGGGCGAATTCTCCATCCACGAAACACACGCACATATCTCCTTCCGATGGTTCGATGGATTTGTCTATCACCAGCACATCTCCTTCATTGATGCCGGCATCGACCATAGAGTCTCCGACGACACGGCCATAGAAGGTCGCTTCCGGGTGCTTGACCAACTCTTTGTTGAGGTCTATCACCCCGGACATATAGTCCTGGGCAGGAGAGGGAAATCCTGCGTGGATACCCTCAAGGGCCATTTGTATCATTCCGTCTTTCTCTTCGCTCATAGTACCGGGAATTCGCTGATACGCAGTTTCGTACAGCCGTAGGGCACGAGGGTTATCGTCTCCTCCGGCTCCACGGGGTAGTTCGGCCAGTCGCCCACGTCCGCGCCGCCACCGGGCGTCCAGGGCAGCGGGCCGGCGTCCCCGCCGTAGAGCTGCCAGGACGCGATGCGCGCGGCGCGCACTTTAAGCTGTATCGGCGCGGTTTCAAGCGTCCACGGCCACCCGCCAAGCTTCGACGAATCGACCGAAACCTCAACGGACTCAATATCGTAAAGCACTTGATCGCGAATCAAACCATAGTTCCACGGCTGGGTAGGGAGCACTTCCCAGTAGCAGTCGCCGAACTTCTCGCGCTGATAACCGCTCAGAGCCGTCTTCTTCCAACGTTCCCCAAGTCCGAGCGCATACACCAGCGGACCTCGCTCCAGAGCCACGGAGTTCTCATACCAGCGGGTCGCCTGCACCTCCATACCAAGCTCCAGCCTCACCACATCGCCGTTCTGCCACAAGCGTTCGATGCGCACGAGCCAGTCCGTGTCCGTGACGGCCTCGCCGTTGACGGTCAGCCGAACGTCCTTCGCCCATTCGGGGATGCGCAGCTCGAGCGGGAACGCAGCCGGCTCGGGCATAGAGAAGATGAATTCTATCGTCCCGTCCATCGGGTAGGCCGTCCGCTCTTCGATGCTGACGCGCTCGGTCGTGACGGTGCAGGGGGCATAGACAAGCGCCGCCAGCCCGCCGTCGGACGTGCGATACCACAGGTTTTGCGTGAACTTCGGCCAGCCTTGATGCTGGTTGGTCAGGCAGCAAGGGTAGGCCGTCAGGAAGCCGAAGACCTGCCCGGTGCCCTCCTGGCCTACGTCGAAGTTGTGCAGCCCGAAGGTCACCTGTGCCTGATTCGGCTTCTGGAAGTACTGATGCAGCGCGAAATCGCTGCTCGTCTGGGCCGGCAGGGCGTTGAAGGCGACACGCTCGAGCTTGTCTGCAAACTCCGTAATGCCGGTGATCTTGAGCATCTGCTCGTATGAATACATCAGTTCCACGGCGCTGCAGAGCTCGGAACCCTGACGCGGATCGTTGCCGTGAAGGGCTTCGTCGCCGCCGAACATACCGTTGGGGAAACCGTTATAGTGCTCAAGATCCTGCAGCCCTTTGAAAACCGCGTCGATCAAGCGATCATCTTTCTTGTACTGCCAATAGACGACAGGCTCCTTCAGACCCTGCGCCAGATTCACGCAGTGGATGCTCGCCTTGGTTTTCAGAAGTTCGCCCTTCTGGAACTCGCCGGCGAAGTCGAAACTTTGCTCGTGAAGGAGATCGGCAAGTTTCAGAAGCCAGGGCTCCTGAGTGATATTGTAATACCAAAGCACCACGTCCAGATTATCTCCGGCGCGGTATTTCGCCCAGAAGGTGTATGTGTCAAGCGGAGTTTTCGGCAAGGTCTCGAGCTGATATTTGAAATACTTTCCGAGGCAGTCGAGAACGCGCGGATCTTGAGTCGCATTGTAATACTGCTGAAGGACTTTCAGCATCACTATGCGCGGCCACCAGTCCAGGGGCATACCGCGCTGCAGGCCTTCCACATAGGGATAACCTTTGTCCGGGCCTATGAAACCGTCTTTCCTTTGATTCGCCAGCGTCCATTCCACCCATTTCGTGGCTTTTGCCTTCAACTCGTCGTCATCGAGTATCCAAGCCAGAGGGAGAAGACCATCCACCCAGTAAGGCCCACGTTCCCAGCGGTCGCCTTCGCCGCCTAGCCAGCCGTTATCGTCGCCGACTACCTGCGGATAGGTTTCGTCCAGGTGCGCGGTGATGCCGTCGCGCTGGCGCTCGAGGGTCTCGCGGAGCCAGCCGGCCGGCTTGACAGCACCGAGCGGGAGTTCTTCGTAAGCACGGCTGAGCTTGGGCGCACGACCGCAGGAAGCAACGATAATGGCGACAAGGAGGATGGTTATTCTTTTCATATTTCCAAATATACCGATATTCCTATTAAAAACCTTGCGTATCCGATGAATAATGATAATCTTTGGAACAGAACCAAACTATTGTAGCTATGGAAAACAAACAATTCTTTCATCTCTGCGGCGACGGCCCTCAAAGCCGAAATTTTATTACTTGTCACGACGACTTTTGTGCAGCGTTCAATCTGGTGGGGGTCTGCGCTGCGAACACCGAAGCCACGGTCGTTTCCGATTCCCTGGAAGAAAGCCACGGGCATTTTTTGCTGTGGGGGACATTGGGGGCCTGCACCAACTTTAAGATAATGTATGAGACCCAGTACAAGCATTATGCGGCAGCGCCACGGAAGGAGTGGGGGAATTTGCTCTGGAAGTACTCAGAGGGAAGGGTGCCCGTGGCGCTGTTTGGAGGAAAGTTATTTCCGGGAGCGGCGGGCGCGGAGGTCGGCGGTGGCGGTGAAGAAGACGTCGGCGCTGGAGTTGAGCGCGGTCTCCACCGAGTCCTGGATTACGCCGATGATGAAGCCGACCGCCACCGCCTGCATCGCGATGTCGTTCCCGATACCGAGGAAGGAGCAGGCGAGGGGGATCAGCAGGAGCGAGCCGCCGGCCACACCGGAGGTGCCGCAGGCGGCGAGGGTGGTGATCACGCACAGCAGGAGGGCGGCGCCGAAGGTGACCTGCACGCCGATGGTGGTGGCGACAGCCATCGCCATCACCGTGATGGTCACGGCCGCGCCGTTCATATTGATGGTGGCGCCCAGCGGAATGCTCACAGTGTAGAAATCTTCATCGAGCCCTAGCTTCTTGCACAGGGCCATATTGATGGGAATGTTCGCGGCGGAGGAACGTGTGAAGAATGCGTTAAGACCGCTCTCCGCCAGGCATCTCCAGAGCAGGGGATAGGGATTGCGCCCCGTCACGATGAAAGACCATAACGGATTGAGCACCACTGCGTTGAACAGCATACATCCCACAAGCAGCAGGACCAGTTTTCCGTAGGTCGTGAAAATGACAAGTCCGCTCTGCGAAACTGCCATAAACACCAGGCCCAGAATTCCGAACGGAGCGAACTGGATTATCCATTTCACCACGACGGTAATCACGTCCGCGAAATCGCTGACAACCTTCACGGTGCCGGGCGAAGCCAGAAGCTTAAGCCCCACTCCGAACAGAATCGCCCAGAAGAGTATGCCTATATAATTAGCGTTGACCAGGGACGCGACGGGATTCGCGACCATATTGGTAAGAAGATTGGTGAAGATATCACCCAGCGCTCCGGGAGCGGAACCGGCTACGCCTTGGCGCAGTTGAAGGGTCACGGGGAAGAGCTTACTGCCCGCGACCGCGACCAGGGCGGCGGCGAGCGTGCTCAGAAGGTAGAGCGCGATAACGGTCCGGAAGCGCGCACCCAGGCCGCCGCCCGCCTTCGCTATCGAAGCCATCACCAGCACGAAAACCAGCACCGGCGCGATGGCCTTCAACGCGCTGACGAACACCGTCCCAAGCACTCCCAGCCAGGTCCACGAAGGAGCCAGAAGCCCGAGAACAGCACCGATAAAGAGGCCTCCGAGAATGCGGAGGACCAGACTCATCTCGGACCACTTCCGAAACGCTGCGCCTATCTTACTCATAACTCAAATGCAATTGTCTGAAGATCAGCGGAAGAGCCGCCGACCATAAGCTCCCACGAGCCGCGGAGGGGAATCATATCCTGAGCCTCTGACGACCAGCCAAGGAAGGTCTCGTCCGTGAGTTTGAACGTCACCTCGACAGTCTGGCCGGCCGGCACCGAAACACGCTGGAATCCGCGCAGGGTCTTCAGCGGACCGTCGGCATCAGAAGGCCGTCTGACATAGAACTGCACGACCTCCTCGGCATCGAAAGCGCCCGTATTCGACACGGGAACTGTCAGTCGCTTGCCCTTGACGACAGGAGCGCCATACTCGAAGGTAGTATAACTCAAGCCGAAACCGAAGGGGAATAGCGGCTCGCCCTCGAAGTAACGGTAAGTCCTGCCCTTCATATTATAGTCCTCGAAATCAGGGAGTTGCTCGACGCTCCGATAGAAAGTGAGCGGCAGCTTTCCGGAAGGGGAGACCTCACCCAGCAGCACGTCCGCGATCGCCGTTCCGCCCTCCTCGCCCGGGTACCACGCCTGGAGGATAGCGTCGCAGCTAGCCGTCTCGGGCACCAGGCCCATAGCGGAGCCGGAGAAGTTCACCAGCACCACCTTCTTGCCGGCGTCGTGGAGCGCAGCGAGCAGCTCACGCTGAACGGACGGGAGCTCGATGGATGTGCGGTCGCCGCCCCTGAATCCGGGCACTTCGACCGGCATTTCTTCGCCCTCGAGCCTGGGGGAGATACCGCCCGCGAATATGACTACGTCGATGCCCTCGAGCGCCTCGAGCAGCTTCGCTACGGGCACGAAAGGACCCACCAGCGGGCAGCCTTCGATCACCGGGAGACTGGGCAGGCGTTCGCGCAGGGCGTCGGCCAGGGTCACCGTCTGGTCGGGGATGGGGTTGTAGTTGCCCCACATCATCTCGCGGTCGTCTGCATTCGGGCCGACGAGGGCCGCGCGAACGCCGGGTTTGAGCGGCAGCACGCCGTCTCTGTTCTGCAGCAGCACCAGTGTCTCACGGGCCATCTTCAGGCTCAGCGCCCGATGAGCTGCGCCCTCGACCATAGAGTCGGGCAGAGCGTCCCATTCAGTCGGCAAAGCATCCAGCTCGCCCAGGCGGATGCGCGCAGCAAGCAGGCGGGTGAGGCTGCGGTCCACGTCCGCTTCGTCCAGAAGCCCTTCCGCAACTGCCTCGGGAATATGGACATATGAATCGCCACACTCCAGGTCCGTGCCGTTGTGAATCGCCGCTGCGACAGCGTGCTCCGCGTCGGGGCTGTACTCGTGGCGTCCCGGAACATAGAAGTCCGAAACGGCCCAGCAGTCAGAAACCACGAGACCTTTGAAGCCCCATTCGCCCCTTAAGATTGTGTTGACCAGGTAATTGCTCGCTCCGCAGGGCTCGCCGCGGAAACGGTTGTAGGCTATCATCACTTCCTGTACTCCGGCCTTAGTCACAAGGTCCTTGAACGCAGGTAGATAAGTCTCGCGAAGGTCGCGCTCGCTGACAACTGCGTCGAACGAATGGCGGTTCCATTCCGGACCGGAATGCACGGCGAAATGCTTGGCGCAGGCGTGGGCTTTCAGCACCCGCGCGTCCGCCGGGCCCTGCAGGCCGCGCACCACGGCCATACCGAGCTGCCCCGTCAGGTACGGGTCCTCGCCGTACGTCTCCATACCCCGGCCCCAGCGCGGGTCGCGGAAGATATTGATGTTCGGCGTCCAGAAAGTCACACCCTGATACCATCCGGCCTCGCCCTGAGAGAGCGCCTGGCGGTTCTTTATGCGCGCCTCGTCGCTGACTGCGGTAAACACCTCATTGACAAGCGGTTCGTCGAAAGATGCCGCCATCGCGATGGGCATAGGGAAGACCGTCGCCTTGCCGTTTCGCGCCACTCCGTGAAGCGCTTCGTTCCACCAGTTGTAGGCCGGAATTCCGAGTTCGTCCACGGGCGAAGACGCGTGCGCCATCAGCGCGGTTTTCTGCTCGATGCTAAGATGTGAGATTATTTCCTTTGCTCTCTGCTCCGGACCGGGAGCGCAGCAAACTGCCGTGACGGCTAAAAGTGTCAGTGCTATTCTTTTCATAATTGTCTGCAAGATACAAATAATTATGAAGAGAATCCTGATAGTGCTTTTAAAGATTTTGACGGTACTCGGTGGGAGTCATACCGAACTGCCGCTTGAACTGGTCGCGGAAGGTGGCCGTGGTAAAGCCCACGCTTTCGGCGATATCGGAGAGGTACTTATCAGGCTCCTGTTCAAGCATAATGACTGCGTCCTGCAAGCGCATTGAGTTGATATAGGAAATGAAGGACTGCCCGTCTGCGTAGGCCGACATAAGGTCGTTGAAAGTACGGCGGCTTATGCCGAAACGGTCGAGGATGTCCTGACGCTGCAGGTTGGGATTCACGTACAGCCTTTCTTCACGGATAGTCCTGTCTATGGTCTTGAACAGTTCGGGGTCGGGAGACGAAGTCGGCGCCTGTGGGGTTGCTTCGCGTGACTTGTTCTTTTCGTTAATCATCCGCACCAGGGCGCGGTTTTTCTCGTTGATATCGCGCCTCTGACGGGCGAAGAAGTAAGAGAAGGCCACTGCAACAAGGAGCAGGACGACAATGGAAATGATAATGATATCTTTTCGAGCGGATTCAATCTGCGCCTCCCGAATCTTACGCTCCTGCTCCTTGGCGTGGTACTTTGCTGCGTATTCCTGTGCCTCGCTCTCCCGTAAATGGCGGTTCAGCTCATTCTCGAGGGCGGCGTAACGCCTCATATAAGCCAGCGCCTCCGCGGGCTTACCCTGAGCCGTGGCGGCATCGGCCCTGTCCTTCAAGATATTGGCATAGTCGGAGTTGAGGGTATCGGCTCCCAGTCGGGTCTCCACCTCCGCATCAACAGCAAGGACTTTGTCCCACTCTCCAAGGGCTTTCCAAGCTGGAGCAATCATCAGACGGCCGCCAAAAGTATGGCCATAATCGGACTGTTCCAGAATTCTCAAATACTTCCGGGACTCCGCTAGACGGGGCGGTGTGGTCCGTGCATAAGCACGTGCCAGGAAAGCCCGGGCCTGCGACTTATAGTATAGGCAATACCGGGCGCGATCCGCGCCGATGGGCGGTAAGCGGAAACTGTCTTCTGCATAGGCGGAAGGCTGCTTTTCATAATCATCAAGCCGTTTGATGATAGCCAGGCCTTCCGGGATGACAGCCTCGAAGTTGCCGTCTTCCTCCAGGACTGCGATCTTGCGCTTGCGGGCAATGATGCCGGCATCCATACGGTCCACACTGAGGGGACCGGCATCCAGGGCCTTGATGACCTGATCCAACTTGGCCAAACCTTCGTCGTGCCGACCGAGATACGTCATAACCAGCCCTATCTCGGCTTCCATTCGTAGGGTTTCCGTTTCATAGCCCCACTTGCGGTTCAGGTCCAGCTGCTCTATGGCATACTTCAGCCAGTTCTCGAAGTCCTTCCGATAGCGGTAGGAATCCATAAGAAGTTGGAGAATATTGCTGCGATTGTCTGCCGTTGAGCGGCTTGTTGCTGTGGTGGAATCCCGTTGAAGGAGATCCTTGCAGAGAGCGATAGCCTCATCCAGGCGGGGTTCATCCAGCGAGTGGGCATACACCTTGGCACGAAGAAAATCCGCTTTATAGGAATCAATATTTCCTACAATGAGGGCTGAATCGATGATGGTAAGCGCACGCTCGGGATCCCTGCCGTAGGTGAGCATTGCCGCACGTTCAGTATAGAGCGAGTCGGATGCCTGAGGGATGTGTCCTGAAGGATGTTTGACCCCCTTCGCACATCCAGGGAGCGCCAGGATTGCGCATAATACCAAACCGACCTGAAACCTTTTATTATTCATCGTCAATTTCCCAACGGGTGTTTTCAACGGCATACAGAATCTCGCTTATCAGGCCTTCACGCTCTTCTTCCGGCACGACGCTCCAGTCTCCTATGGCAGAATAAAGAGCAGGATTGTGCTCTTTGACCACCTCCGCTATCCTGTCCGCCCATTTGTCCCTTTTGTCGTTAGGGACGAACTCATACAGACTATGAGGTATCAGGCTTTTGATGGTGTTATTCTGATTCACGATTACTGCTTTCTTGATGTGGTTACCGCTTCGAGATTAAAACCTTTAAAAACGAGAACAAATGTAATAAAAAACCTCTTCGGCATATGCTCGTTTTTGGCACAGAACCAAATTCGTGGGTAAGATGCGGTTTCAAATGAAAAAAGCC
>JAFYIK010000209.1 GCA_017538685.1 Bacteroidales bacterium
GCCGCCGCCGGAGAAGCCGCCACCGCCGCCGAAGGAGGTTGCACCTCCGAAGCCGCCGGATGCGGTCTTCATCTGGGCCGAGGCTGAGGCGTTGGTGATGGCGTAACCCATCCTGCGGGTCATCCATATGATCTGGCGCGCCGTGGTGGGATCGGCATAGACTGTTTCGCTGAAGACCTTCGGATCGATGTCGGCGAGTTCTTTCGCTATCTTGTCGGCGATGCCGAAGATCATTCCGAACACAAGGTAATCGTTCCAGAGACCGACTTCGCGGGTTGTGCGCTCGCCCACCAGGGTGAAGTCCTTAAGGAACTTATAGAAACCGGCAAGGGTGCGCGCTTCCTGCTTCCCTTCGTCGGTGAACCTGCCGGAAGACATCATAAAGGAATGGTCCTTCAGCAGTTTCATCGCGTCGTTGGACGTAGAGATACACCACTTGTTCACCCGTTTGTAGTGCGGTCCGCTCCAGCGCGAGAACTCTTTGTCCTGAAGGATGACATCCGCGCCGGAAGCCTCTTTCATCATATCGTAGAGGCCTTTATAGCTGGCCGGAAGCTCGTCGAACGAAGCCTGGTCGTTGAAGTGGAACTCCACTTTGTCGCGAGGGTCGCGGCTGACCGACAGCCAGCCCTTCTCCACCATCCGTAGTATCATAGCGCCGGCGAGCTGGCTGTCCTGCGCCGCGCCCGAGCGGAGCTTTCTCCACACGAATTCCCCTTCGAGGACATCTCCGCCGTAAGGGACGTCGCGGCACCAGTCGATGTTTTTCATCGAAGGCACTCCGAGTATGGATTTGTAGTGGGCCTTTACCGCAATGATGACAAGCAGGACCGCTGTCAGAATCCAGCTCAGCGCCATAATGACCATCGCAAATGCGGCGATATCATCGCCTTCATCCTCCTCGCCGAGAGCGGCCTTCTTGTCGTAGGAAGATCCTTCAAGGGCATAAGACAACACGTCGTTGAAGTCCCTGTCCAGCGCATTCGGGGAGTAGAAGATGCCTTTATCGAAACGCAGAAGCGCGATGACCGAGGATTTGCTGCGGAAGCGCTCGGTGGAGCGATAGACCGCCTGGCCGTCTTCGAGGGAGGCATTGCCTTCGAAGCCGAAGCCCCATATCCGGCAATTGTCGGCGGACAGGGGCACGCCCTCCGCGCTTATCTTCACGCTGACCTTTTCCGGCCTCGAGGAGAGGCCGGGCGAGACGAGCTGCATATGCAGCATATCGTAGTCGCGCAGGGTCTGCACGGCGCCGGTGATGGTGTAGCGGACGGTGAAGACGTGGTCGCCCATCGAGCCGAGGCCCCAGCAGAGCTCCACTCCGTCTTTACCGCGAACTATGCCGTACTTTCCGGCCTTCTGACTGAGGCTGCGCCTGACGTTCCATTCGCCGTCGTCGGTGAAAAGCACGCCGTTTTCGCTGACCGAGAAGTCACGGACCGACATATTCCGGAGGTTGCTCTTGACGAGATACCATTCAGTGCCGTCGTCGGCGTGGATGTCCCAGATCTCGGTGAAATGGGCGCTGCCCTCACGGTCGAGCGAAACGTTTATGCTGATGCTGCGGATAGAGCCGGCAGATGCCTGAAGGGCAAACGCCAGCAATACGCATATCGAAAGTGCTACTCTTCTGAGCATTACTTCATCGAAGGCATTTCGGTCTTGCCCGCAGGCTCCGCAAGATAATCCTTGGCCTGGAAACCGAAAATGGCGGCGGCGATGCTGTCCGGGAACATTCTCACCATCCTGTTGAACTTCGTGACGGTGTCGTTGTAGGTCATACGGCTGAGGCGGACCTGGTTCTCGTACCTGCCCACTTCGTCCATAGTCTTCACGTAAGTCTCGTTTGCCTTGAGGGCGGGATACTGCTCGGCGACCACGTTGATCTGACGCATAGCTTCGGCAATTCTGCCTTCCTGCGCGGCCACATCGGCTGCAGTGCTGTTGCGTCCTATCGCTGTCCTCTGGGCGATGACGTCCATAAGGGTTTTGTATTCGTGCTCGCTATATCCTTTGGTGAGTTCGGCAAGGGCCGTGAGGGCATCCCAACGGCTGTTCTGCTGCACGCCTATCTGGCTGAGGGCATTCTTGCAGAGTTCGTCTGCGGAAACGAGTTTGCGCTGAGCGCCGATGAGCCACAACGCAACCAGCGCCACGACTACGATAATAATAATTGCTGTGATCATAACGCAAAGATAACAATAATTCCCGATGGAATAATTGTGTCGTTTGAGACGTTCAATAATTTCACGCCATACTCACGGCCTGGAGAGAATCGTTATAAGGCGGATGAATCAGCGCATCCAGGAAAGGGCATCCTCGAGAGGGGCGCCTGTTTCGACATCGGGTAGGATGGGGTCGTCGCAGAAGATCTCTCCGGTGCGGGCTTTGTCGCAAGAGGTGGTGACGAGAAGCTGATAGCCGTCGGCGAGGGGGCAGACGATGTTCGCACTGGCGTAGCCGGCGGTGCCGGCGCCGAAGGTGCGGACATTAGGGAGCCCGCGGAAACATATCAGGGTCGCCTCTCCGGAACTCCCGGTCCAATCGTTTGTCAGGATTGCTACAGGGGTCGAAGAAGGAAACTTCTGAATCGAGTCGTGCGAGACTCCCGAAACCCTCATTATATAATCCAGTGGAATGGGCGAAGTCCGCTTCAGACTCTTGAAAGCGATCACGTTGTCGTTCGGCAGAAGGGGAGAGACGGCGGTGATCATCGGATACATATTCCCGCCTCGGTTGTCGCGAAGATCAAGAATAACTCCCGGCGCGTCGGTGTGCTCCTGCAGGAAGTTCAGAACGCTCCAGGTGTAAAGCGAATCCGACACTTTCACTCCTGAATGCGCAGGAAGAAGGACATAAAGGATGCCGTCTTCCAGCAGCTTCACCTCGGGCGCGATCTCCGGATACGAAGCAGTATCTTTTACCGGCGGGACGAGCTGCGAGTGCTTGCCTCCCGCTGCGTGAGCCGCCTTCGAGACCAGATCGTGGGCCTCATCAAAAGTACTCAGCCCCGCAGCTTCGGAAAGAATCTGAGCCTTCGCCTCCTTCCATTCGGGAGTATTCGAATACAAAGCCTGCTTGTCGAGGATTCCGACACAATGCTTTACATAGCCCTGAGGTGTGTCCTGTCCTTCGAACAAACCGCACGAAGCCACCAGGACCAAACCAAGGACGGCGGCGCGAGATAAACTTTTTTTCATTATCCGAGGAATGCGAGTATACCTGTCAGGTCGTCCTTCGCGAAACTGCGCTGATCTCCGCTGGCCAGATTCTTAATCTGAATCACCCCCTCGGCAGCTTCCGAAGAGCCGCAGATGGAGATGAAAGGTATGCCTTTACGGTCCGCATAATCGAACTGCTTCTTCAGCTTCGACTCATCAGGATAGACTTCCACGGACACGCCGGCGGCGCGGAGGGCTGCCGAGACCGGGAGGACGTAGGCCGTCTCGCCCATATTCGCGAACAGCAGGCGGGAGTCCTCGCCCAGGCCGGCGGGGAACTTCTCCAGGCCCTTCAACACGTCGTAGATACGATCGGCGCCGAAGCTGATACCCACACCGGACATATCCGGCAGGCCGAAGATGCCGGTGAGGTTATCGTACCTGCCGCCGCCGCTGATGGATCCGATCTCCCAATCGAGGGCCTTGACCTCGAAGATGGCGCCGGTGTAGTAATTGAGCCCGCGCGCGAGGGAAAGGTCGATCTCGCAGGGCGTCTCAATCCCCGCGTCGGCGATAAAGCCGAACAGTTCCTCGAGCTCTTCCAGGCCTGCCAGGCCAACCTCTGAGCCCTTCATCAGCTCCCTCATCACGGCAATCTTTTCGGCCGACGACCCCTGAAGAGTAAGCACTGGCTCGAGAAGAGCGATGGCGGAAGGCGTCAAACCCTTCGACAAAAGCTCCTCCTTCACGGCATCCAGACCTATCTTGTCCAGTTTGTCTATTGCGACGGTGATGTCCACCACCTTGTCCGGCGCGCCGCAAATCTCGGCGAGGCCGCTCAGCACCTTCCTGTTATTGATTTTAACCAGTACCCTGATTCCAAGCCTGCGGTACACTTCGTCCACTATCTGCACGAGCTCGAGCTCGCAGAGCTGGCTCTTGGAGCCGATTACGTCCACATCGCACTGATAGAACTCGCGGTAGCGGCCCTTCTGCGGACGGTCGGCCCTCCAGACGGGCTGCATCTGGAAGCGCTTGAAAGGGAAGGAGATTTCGTCTCTGTGCTGCACGACATAGCGGGCGAAAGGCACAGTCAGATCATAACGCAAACCCTTCTCGCAGACCTGGCCGACCAGCGGCTTCGAAGGATCCACGTTCGCGAATGCGTCGCCTGAATTGAGTATCCTGAAAAGCAGTTTGTCCCCTTCCTCGCCGTACTTGCCCAACAAAGTGCTGAGATTCTCCATCGAGGGAGTCTCAATCTGGGAGTAACCGAAGGAGCGGAACACGCTGCGGATGGTGTCGAAAATATAATTGCGCTCAGCCATCTCCAGACGGCCGAAATCGCGGGTACCCTTGGGTATTGAAGGTTTTTGTGCCATACAACTGATGTAAGTCTGACAAATTTACTACATTTGTGTACTAATCAAAAACGACAAGATGAAAAAGTTTCTGAAAATGATGCTCGCAGTGATTTGCGGCATCCTTGTTCTCTGGATTCTCTTCATTATGGTGTTCAGTATGTTCGCTGCCGCCGGATCGAAGTCCCAGGCTGTGCCTGCGGAGGGCATCCTCAAGATCGACCTCTCTAAGGTCTCGATCGACGAACAGGCAAACGAAACTCTCACCATAGGCGGCACCCAGAGCACCCCGATGGGCCTGCACAAGGCAGTCAAGGCGCTCGAAGTGGCAGCGGAGGATCCCGGTGTGAAGGCTATTTATCTCAAGCCGGACGGATCTTCGCTGGGTATGGCCCAGATGCAGGAGTTCCGCGGCGCCCTGGACAAATTCCGCCAGAGCGGCAAGCCGATAGTCTCTTACACCGAGAACCTGTCCACCAGTTCGTTATATCTGGCTTCGGTCGCGGACAAAGTGTATGTCACTTCGTCCATCGGCGGCACCCCGAGCTTCAACGGTCTGAGCACTCAGATGTATTTCCTCGGAGACCTTCTCAGCAGGCTCGGAGTGAACGTTCAGCTCATCCGCCACGGCAAGTATAAGTCAGCGGGGGAGATGTTCATCCGCTCCAGCGCCAGCCCCGAGAACCTTCATCAGACCCAGGTGTTCATCAACACCCTCTGGAAGGCATTCGGAAGCGAGATGGCTGCCAGCCGCGGCCTCACGCTCGACACCATCAACGATGCAATCGACAATCTGCGTCTCGGCCTCCCGGAGGACTTCGTGAAGTTCGGCCTGGCGGACGAAGCGCTCGACAGGCAGGGCCTGGAAGAGAAGCTCGCCGTGCTCGCGCAGGTGGAATCGTTCCAGTGCGTGAAGATGATCCCCTTCGCCGGCTATGCCGACAAAAAGGTCAAACCGACCGGCTGCCCGCACAAGAAGATAGCTGTCCTCTATGCCAACGGCGAAATCGTCGAGGGCCTGGATAAGCAGAATGTGGACGGCGACCGCTTCGCCTCCATCGTCGAGGAAATCAGGAAAGACAGCACCATCAAGGCGGTTGTCCTCCGCGTGAACTCTCCCGGCGGCAGCGTGACCGCTTCCGAGAAGATCAAGAACGAACTGGACCGTCTGGCGGCCGTCAAGCCCCTTATCGCCTCCTACGGTAACTATGCCGCTTCCGGCGGATACTGGATCTCCAACAACGCAGACAAAATCTACTGCAACCCGACCACCATCACCGGCAGCATCGGAGTGTTCGGTATGATCCCTGATTTCAGCAAGCTTATCACCGAGACCGCGCATATCGGCATCAATTCCGTTTCTTCCAACAAGCACGGCGATATGATGTCGCTTATGAGGCCTTTCACCGACGAAGAATATGCGTACATCCAGAAGGGCATCGAAGCAATCTACGAACGTTTCGTGAACATAGTCGCCGAGGCCCGCGATATGACTCCCCAGCAGGTCGATGAAATTGCGCAGGGCCGCGTGTGGGCAGGCTCCGACGCCCTCGAGATCGGTCTCGTGGACGAAATGGGAACCCTCGAGGACGCCATCGCCTACGCTGCCATCGCCGCCGGCGGAACCGATCCTTCCTGCTGGACGGTGGTCGAATATCCGAAGACCCTCGCCTTCGCCGACCTCATCGCAAGTATGATGAGCTCAGGCGACGAAGACTACAGCATCTATCTGTCGTGGTATGACAACTGGAAGAAAGGCAAGGTCGAATATGCATTCGCCAGTATGCCTTACAAAGTGACTGTCAGATAAGGCGAAGTTTTCCCTTACGGACCCTGTACGGCCCGAAAATCTTGCCCCCGAGAGGGCGGCCGCTTTCGACGGACTTCTTCAAACGGAGAAGTCCGTCTGCGTTCAGCCGCCCTTCGGTGAAGCGGAAAAGCAGGTATTCCCAATGCTTGAAAGTCAGCACCTTCTTTAAATCTATGGCTCCGTCCGGCAACACGCAGACTTCGTAAGCCTGACGGTAATAATCCTCGGCGATGTCGTCCACCTGGGCGAAACGCTCCATATCCGCGGCGAGGGTCCTGAGATATGACGGATTGATCTCCGCGAACACGGGCATCACCTTGGAGCGCAGCTTGTTGCGTTTGAAATAAGTGTCGGCGTTGGTGCTGTCTTCGCGCCAGGAAAGCCCTTCGGCTTCCATCCACTTGCGGATTTCGGCGCGCGAAACGCCCAGCAGCGGGCGGATGATCCTGAAAGGAAACTCCCCTGAATCAGCCGACATCCCCCGCAGCCCGCGCGAACCGCAGCCGCGAAGCATATTCAGCAGCAGCGTCTCCGCATTGTCGTCGGCATTGTGCGCCACGGCCACGGCGTCGTACTCCGCCTCGGAGCAGACTTCCGCGAACCACCGGTAGCGCAACTCGCGCGCGGCCATCTCGATGGACACACCGTGCTCTGCGGCATAGCCGGCGGTGTCGAAGCTCCTGACAAGCAGCTCCACGCCGCGCGCGGCGCACCACTCTCGCACGAACTGCTCGTCGC
>JAFYIK010000210.1 GCA_017538685.1 Bacteroidales bacterium
ACACCTTCTACTATACCACCGACCCGATTCCGGGCGGAGCGAAGCTGACGATCGACGTGGAAACAAAGGAAACTGAGCCCATCCACGCAGCCACCACCGTGCCGGTGAAGCCCTCGTTCACGACCGAGACTTCGTTCATTTCAGGTTCCACTCCTATGATTAAGTTCCACCTTAAGCTGGACGGCAGTATCGAGCCGACCGACCGCTTCGGTATCAGCATCAGGGAGCACGTGACTATATCCTACAGCAACGGGGTCGACCCGTATGAATACTATGAGGACTCCGCACCGGTCGCGCTTGACATCTCGACCTCATCTTTGAGCGATATTCTCCTGAGCGCGCTTATGCCGCAGCCCCAGCTTTACGTTACCGGTTATCCTGAGACCATAGAGTGCTCCTTCTACGACGGAGAAGATTTCTCCGGCAATGAAATCGACGTGGCGACATTATACACTCCCACCAATATGACCTGGGAGGAAGCCATATGGAAGGAAGACGAAAACGGCAATTGGGAACCATCAGACACCGTGATAGTCACAAGAACCGATTCGCTCAGCGTGAGAGTAGTCCGGATGTCCGACGAATGCTTCGGCTATATGAACGCGCTCTACAACCAGGAAACGGACATTATGGCTATGGTCGGCCTCAGCCCGGCGCACTTCGCCTACACCAACGTCAGTGGAGGATACGGCGTACTCGGAGGCCTGACCCTTTCGGACAGCCCCTGGTACGACATACAAGATCTAATAAAAAACTAATGCGCCGCTGCTTGGATAACTTCGCCGAGCGTAGGGTGTGCGTGGATAATCGATTGCAGATCGGCTAATGTCGCGCTCTTGTTAAGCAGCGCGGCGATTTCCTGAACGATATCCGCCGAGTGCGGGCCAAAAAGATGGCAGCCAAGAAGGCGGCCGTCTTCTTCGGCGACAATAATCTTGCAGAAGCCCTCGGTGTCGTCCATCGACACGGCCTTTCCGTTCGCTCGGAACATAGACTTCAGGCACTTGATTGCCAGGCCTTTTTCCTTCGCTTCCTCTTCAGTCATTCCGACTGTCGCCGCCTCGGGCATAGTGAACACCGCCGCGGGGATGATGCTAAAATCAATCGAATCTGCAACGCCGCAGATATGGTTCAGCGCACGAAGGCCCTGGAAGGTAGCGGCGTGCGCAAGCATCATCTGGCCCAGCACATCGCCCACGGCGTACACTCCAGGCAAGTTCGTCTGCATATCAGCATCCACCGTGATGCCCCTGCGGGTAAATTCAATGCCTACGTCGGACAGGTTCAGCGCATCCAGGTTGGCCCTGCGGCCCACGGCCATAAGCACCTTGTCCGCCTCGACCGACGCCTCGCCGTTCTTGGTCTGATAGCTCACCGACAGTCCGCCGCCGGCCGCTGAAATGCCGGTCACCTGCGCTGCCGTCTCGATCGAGATTCCGCGTTTTCCCAGCGCGAGCTTCAGGCGCTTCGCAAGATCCACGTCGAAGCGAGGCAGGATAGTCGGCGCATATTCCAGCACAGTCACCTCACTGCCGAAGCTCTTGAAAATCGACGCAAACTCCAGGCCTATCACTCCCCCGCCGATAACGGCCAGTCGCTTAGGCACCTCGGGCAAATCCAGAATCTCGCGCGAAGTAATCACACCGGGAAGGTCCGCGCCCGGAATGGGCAACGAAGCGGAGACCGAACCGACTGCAATAATAATCTTGTCGCCGGTGTACTCTTCGCCGTTCACCACCACGGTACGCGAGTCCTTCAGCGAAGCGTGGCCCTCCACGACCGTGATGAGCTTGTTCCTCATCAGCATTCCTATGCCATCCTGCAGCTGCTGAACTACAGCCTGCTTGCGCTCGAGAACCTTAGCATACTCGAACGCCGGCGCCTCGGCAATGCCGAGCGCCTCAGCCTTCTTCATCTCTTCGATGAGTCCGGCGTAGTGGCAGAAAGTCTTGGTGGGAATACAACCCTCGTTAAGGCACGTTCCTCCGAGAGGACCATCCGTAACCAATGTTACTTCCAACCCTCTTTTCGCAGCCTCAACCGCTGTCTCATATCCGCCGGGCCCGGCGCCGATTATTATTATTCGCATTTCAGAATCGGATTACGTGCGGCGGCCGTCTCGTCCGGACGGGAAATCGGGGCGGAATGCGGAGCGGAGTGAAGCACGTCCGGATCCGCGGCCGCCTCACGCGCGATTTCGTGCATTACGTCGATGAACGCATCCAACGTCTCCTTACTCTCCGTCTCCGTGGGCTCTATCATAAGCGCCTGATGGAAAAGAAGAGGGAAGTAGATAGTCGGAGCGTGGAAACCGTAGTCCAGCAGGCGCTTCGCCACATCGAGGGTGGTCGCGCCGGGCTTGCCGGTCGCGGAGCCGTCGTCGCTTAGTCCGTCGAACACGAATTCGTGCTTGCAGACCGAGGGAATCGGGAGCTTGTAAGCATCCTTCAGGCACTCCTTTACGTAGTTGGCGTTCAGGGTCGCGAGCTTGCCGGCCAGCTTGATGTTCTGCTTTCCGAGCATCAGGATGTAGGCGTAGGCGCGAAGGATCACGCCGAAATTGCCCATAAACGCGGACACCTGGCCAGCGGCCTTATCAGCAGAGCGTACGATGTGGAACTTGCCGTTCTCCAGCTTCTCCACGCGCGGCACGGGCAGGCAGTCCGCGAGCTTTTCGCAGACGCCGACGGGGCCCGAACCGGGACCGCCTCCGCCGTGGGGAGTACTGAATGTCTTATGCAGGTTGATGTGCATCACATCGAAGCCCATATCGCCCGGGCGGACGGTGCCAAGCAGCGGATTCATATTCGCGCCGTCGTAGTAGAGCAGGCCGCCGCATTCGTGGACCAGCGCCGCAATCTCGCGTATGTCTTTTTCGAACAGGCCGAGAGTGTTCGGGTTGGTCAGCATAATGCCGGCGATGTCAGGTCCGAGCAGCGGCTTGAGGGACTCCACGTCCACAAGGCCGTTCTCGCCAGACTTCACCTCCACTATCTCCAGGCCGCAAACCGCCGCCGAAGCGGGGTTAGTGCCGTGCGCGCTGTCGGGGACTATCACCTTCGTGCGGGCAAGGTCGCCCCTCTGGAGGTGGTAGCTGCGTATGATCATAAGGCCTGTGAGCTCGCCGTGGGCGCCTGCGCAGGGATTGAGCGTGAAGCGCTTCATTCCGGTGATGGCGGCGAGGGCCTTCTCCATTTCGTAATAAACCTCGAGCGCGCCCTGCACGGTGCTCTCATCCTGCAGGGGATGGAGACCCTGGAAGGCTGGCATCGCGGCGATCTCCTCATTGATTTTCGGGTTGTATTTCATCGTGCAGCTGCCCAGCGGGTAGAAGCCGGTGTCCACACCGAAATTCATCTGGGAAAGGTTTGTGTAGTGGCGCACCACATCCGGTTCGCTCACTTCGGGAAGCTTCGGAGCCTCCGTCCTGAGAAGGCCTGCCGGAATCTCGTTCAAAGAGCCCTTGCAGCCGTTGCAAGGAAGGGTATAGGCTGTACGGCCGGGTTTCGAAAGCTCGAAAATCAGTTTGTCGTAGTACTTCATCTTCTATCCCTCCTTAACGATTTTAACCAGTGTGTCAATCTCCTCCTTGCTGCGCTTTTCCGTAACGCAGAAGCTGGCATAACCCTCTTCTGTCTTAAGCGCGGCGAAGAAGCCGGCTGCATAGAGTTTCTTCTGCAGGGCGTCCAGGTCCACGAGCGGCTTAAGAACGAACTCCTTGAGGAAAGGCTTGTCGAACACGGGCTCGAACTTGCCGGTCTTCAGCAGCTCCTCATACAGATAGTGCGCTCCGGCGTAGGATTTTTCATTCACTTCCTTCATTCCCTGCGGGCCCATAAGCGAGAGGTAGACGGTCACATAAAGCGCCATCAGCGACTCGTTCGAGCAGATATTGGAGGTGGCTTTCTCGCGACGGATGTGCTGCTCGCGCGCCTGCAGGGTCAGCACGAATGAGCGGCGTCCTTCGCCGTCCACCGTCTGACCGACGATACGGCCGGGCAGCTTGCGCATATAGTCCTTGCGGCAGGCCATAAAGCCCACGGACGGGCCGCCGTAGGTCATCGGGATGCCGAGCGACTGACCGTCGCCCACGGCGATGTCCGCACCCCACTGCGCCGGGGTCCTGAGCACCGCCAGCGCCGACGGATCGCAGTACTCTGCCAGCACCGCGCCGGCCTGATGCAGCGCATCCGCAAACCCGGAATGGTCTTCGATTATGCCGTAGCGGTTCACGGACGGGAGGATTGCTCCTGCCACGTCGCCGCTTTCAAGAAGCTTCTTCAGCGCTTCGAGCGAAGTCTGCCCGCCTTCGAGCGCGATCTCCCCGATCGTGGTCCCGAAGAACTTGGCGTAGGTCCTGATGACATCGAGGACGTTGGGAAGCAGGCCCCTCGACACTAGGACTGTGTTCTTTTTCTTCGCGCAGGCGACCGCCATACGCATCGCTTCCGCCGCGGCTGTGGGGCCGTCGTACATAGAAGCGTTGCTCACGTCCATCCCGGTGAGGTTGCAGATCATACTCTGGTACTCGAAGATGTAGCGGAGCGTGCCCTGCGAGATCTCGCACTGGTAGGGTGTGTACGCGGTCAGGAACTCCGAACGCGAGAGGAGGTTGGGGATTACTGCCGGCGAATAATGGTCGTACGAGCCGGCGCCGGCGAAGACCTTAAGCTTCGGATTGAGGGCGGCGAGCTTCTCGAAGAAGTCGCGCACTTCCTGCTCGGAAAGAGCGTCCGGGAGATCGTACTCGCCTTTGTAGAGGAAGTCGGCGGGCACGTCGGAATAGAGGTCCTCGAGCGAGGCGACCCCTATCCTTTCGAGCATCTGCCGTATATCCTCCCCGGTATGAGGAAAATAAGGGAAATTGCTCATTATTTTGCTATTGCTGCGTAGGCTTTGGCGTCCATCAGGGCTTCGAGCTCGCTTTCGTCGCTCATTTCCACCTTGATGATCCAGTTTTCGAATGCGTCTTCGTTGATGAGTTCTGGAGCGTCCTCAAGGGCGGAGTTCACCTCCACCACCTTGCCGGAGACCGGAGAATAAAGTTCGCTGGAGGCCTTCACGCTCTCGAGAGCGCCGAAATCCTCGCCCTTCTCCACTTCGTCGCCTTCGTCCGGGAGATCCACATAGGTGATGTCTCCCATCTCCGCCTGAGCGAAATCAGAGACGCCGATAACGGCGATGTTTCCTTCAACTTTTACCCATTCGTGCGATTCGCTGTAGAGCAAACCTTCTGCAATCTTTGACATAGTATTTACTTTTTATAGTTTGTCTGATAAAAACGCTTCTTGACCACTTCGCCGGGGAAAACTTTCTTGCGGATGCGGACGTTGAGTTTGGTGCCGAGCGCAGAGTATTCCTTCTTCACGAGAGCGAAGCATATGCTCTTGTCCAGCGAGATGGAGTGGTATCCTGTCGTGACCACGCCCACCTCTGTTTCGTCGTCAAGCTCCACCGGGTATCCTGCGCGGGGAATCGCGCGGTCGAAGATCTCGAGTCCGACGAGCTTGCGCTCCGTCCCCTCGCTCTTCTGGCGCGCGAGCTCCTCTTTGCCGATGAACTCTTCCTTGTCCAGCTTGCAGAACATTGAAAGACCTGCGACCACCGGGGAGATTTCGGGCGAGAGTTCGTCGCCATAGAGCGGAAGGCCGGCCTCGAAACGGAGGGTGTCGCGGCAGCCGAGCCCGCACGGAGTCACGCCGGCCTGGATGAGCTTGTCCCAGATTTCCTGCGTGCCCTTGATATCTGTATAGAGTTCGAATCCGTCCTCACCCGTGTATCCGGTGCGGCTGATGATTAGCCTTGCGCCGTTCCACTCGCCTTCGGCATACTCATAGAATCCAATTTCCGCGGCTTTGTCAAGCCCCAGGACCTCGATGAGGGTTTTTTCCGCCTCAGGGCCCTGCACTGCGACCTGGCCCCACACTGCCGACTGGTTGTCGATCTTCACGTCGAAGCCCTTCGAGTTGCTGAGCATCCAGTCCACGTCCTTCTCAATGTTCGATGCGTTCACTACGGCAAGGAAGTGATCGGGCTCGAACTCGCGGTAGATGATGAGATCATCCACGGTCCCGGCGTCGGGATACAGCATCATTCCGTACAGCGCCTGGCCCGGCTTGCTGGTGCGGATGTCGTTAGTGAAGATATGGTTGATGAAACGCTCGGCGTCCGGGCCGCTGATGAAAACTTCGCCCATATGGGACACGTCGAAGACTCCGACTTTGGTCCTGACGGCAATGTGTTCTTCCGCGATTCCGGAATACTGAATCGGCATATCGAAGCCGGCGAACGGACTCATTTTCGCCCCCAGCGCGACGTGACGGTCGTGCAAACAAGTTAATTTGATATTCTCTTCCATAAGTTTTCAAATTTAACGATTTTTTCGATATCGTCAGCGGTGAGTTTCAGCTCCCCGTCGCAGAATTTTTCTTCGAAATAACGCCTCAAGCCGGCCGCGTCCATCTGCAACCCCAGCGACTTCAGATTGACCACCCTCTGGCGCACCGACTGCACTCCGTGTTTGGAGAGTTTCTCCTGAGAAGGAGTGGTCGCTTTCTCCAGCGCGTCGAAGTCAAGGTCGTAGAGCATAGTTCCGTGCACTATCGTCGCGCCCGGGAGGGCGAAGCAGGCGTTGCCGGAGACTTTGCGGTCGCTGACCAGGATGTCGTTGTGCGCGGTTGTCACCGCATCGAAGCCGAGATCCCTGAGCGCGCCCGCCACCATATCCAGAAAACGGGCGAACACTTCCTCCACTCCCCTTTCCGGCGTGATATAAGACAGCATCACGTTGCCGGCGTCCGAGTAGACGCATCCGCCGCCGCTCTTCCGGCGAACCACTTCTATTGCGTGCTCGCGACAGTATTCGAGATTGACTTCATTTTCTATTATCTGATTCCGGCCGCAGATGACGGTCGGAGGAGATTGCCAGGTGAAGAAAAGGTCTTCTCCGACGCCCTGCGCAAGATATTCTTCCGCTGAGAGGAAGAACGTAAGGCGCCTGGGAGCGCAGTCAGGGATGACGACCTTTTTCAATTACTTGACCGGTGTGTATTTAAGGCCGAGGGCCTTGAGTTGTGAAAGGAGTTCTGAATTCACGGACACTGAGAACTTCTTGGACTTCATATCCATAGCCCATTTGTGGCGCTGGCTGACGAGGACGATGAGCAGAGGAGTCGGTCCTTTGTTGCCCTTCAGGAGCTTGAGGATATCCTTGCGGAACTCAGGCGTGATTATTTCTTCGGGGATGAACACTTTGAGTCCTTTCAGGAGCGTTTCGTTCACGCTGCCGAGCATCGTGATGTCGTTGACGCGGAGCTCGTATTCGTCCGGAGTCTTGTCGTCAGGGGCTTTCTTTCCGCGGTATCGGGCCTTGATTTCGCCGGTCACATAGACCGCCTGATGAAGTTCGAGCTTGGGACGGAAGGTATCCACGCCCTGGCCGTAGAACATCATAGTGTAAGGGCCGGAATAATCCTCTATCGTCGCCTTGAGCGAAGGGTTGCCCTTGCGGGTCGTGCCTACCTCCACCGCCGTGACTATTCCGCCAAGCGCCACCTTGGAGCCCTTCTGGGTGGTGTTCGCCTGGGTTACCAGATCGTTCACTTCGGCCAGCTCGTTGGTGGTGAAGTTCTCCATCTCGAAGGCATAGCGGTCCAGCGGGTGAGACGAAAGGAACATTCCGACTATCTCTTTCTCCTTCTGCAGGAAAGGAAGCAGGTCTTCGTCTGCCGGGGCCTTCGGCATCTCCGGGCGTACGGGCATCATCTCTTCCATCTCACCGAAGAGCGACACGCTGTTGTCCAGCTTGTCGTTCTTATAGAGTTCTCCGTAGCGGACAAGTTCGTCGATGAAGAGGTCGCCGCTCGCGCCGGGCAGGAAGAACTGCGAGCGCTTGCATCCGAAGGAGTCGAACGCGCCGGCATAGACCAGCGACTCAAGCGGCTTGCGGCCCACGGGAGCGTTGTTCTTCGGATCGAGTCCGTTGTATTCGGCCATTCTCTCCACGAAATCCCAGATGTCCTTGAACGCGCCGCGCTCCTCCCGCTGGCGGACGATGGTGTCCACTATGTTGGAGCCAAAGCCCTTCATACCTCCGAGACCGAAGCGGATATCGCCGTCTTTGTTCACGGTGAAGCTCGCCTCGGATTCGTTGATATCCGGGTTGAGGACCTTGATCTTATGCAACTTGCAATCCGCCATAATTTTCTTGATCTCATCCATATCGGAGAGATTGCAGGAGAGGTTGGCGGAAAGGAATTCAGCGGTGTAATGGCACTTGAGCCAGCCGGTTTGATAGCTGATCCAGGCGTAGCAGGTGGCGTGGGACTTATTGAAGGCGTACTGGGCGAATTTCTCCCAGTCTTTCCATATCTTGTCGAGCGTCCTCTCCGGGTGGCCGTTGGCCATACCGCCCGCCATAAACTTGTCCTTCAGCTCCATCATCACGTTGATGAGCTTCTTGCCCATAGCCTTGCGGAGCGTGTCCGCCTGACCTTTGGTGAAGGAGGCGAGGTCCTGCGAGAGAAGCATCACCTGCTCCTGGTAGACGGTGATTCCGTAGGTGTCGCTGAGGCGCTTCTCCATCTCCGGAAGGTCGTACTCGATGGGTTTGATCCCCTGCTTACGGTCCACGAAGTCCTGCAGATAGTCCATAGGACCCGGGCGGTAAAGGGCGTTCATAGCAATGAGGTCCTCCAGGCGCTCGGGATGGAGCTTCTGCAGCCAGTTCTTCATTCCCTCGGATTCGAACTGGAAGATGGCGGTGGTGTCGCCTCGGCCGAAAAGCTCGAAGGTGGGCTTGTCGTCGATGGGGATGGACTCTATGTCGATGTCCTTGCCGTGGCGGGCCTTGATGTTATCCAGGGTTTTATGGATGATCGAAAGGGTGTTCAGGCCGAGGAAGTCCATCTTGAGCATACCCACGCTCTCGATGTAGTGTCCGTCGTACTGTGAGGTCCACACATCAAGGCCGGTTTCCTTATCCTTAGAAAGGCAGATAGGGATGTTCTCAGTCAGGTCGCTCGGGCCGATGATGGTGGCGCAGGCGTGCTGACCGACCTGGCGTATTGTTCCTTCCAGCTGACTGGCGTATTTCAAAACCTCCTGGTTGAGGTCGGAGCCGTTCTCGAGTTCGTTCTTCAGATCAGGCACAAGACGGAAGCAGCTCGCAAGGGTCACCTTGACGTCCGCGTCTTCCTTTCCTTTCTGGAAGGTCTTGCCGTCTTTCTCTATTACTTTGAAGCCGGGCTTCAGTTCATCCAGCTTGGGATTGAAAGGGTACTCCCTCTCCACCTTTTCGGAAAGATGGTCAGGCACCATCTTGCTGAGCCTGTTGGATTCGTCGATGCTGACGTGGCTGATACGGGCCACATCCTTGATGGCTCCCTTGGCCAGCATAGTGCCGAAAGTTATCACTCGGGAGACGTGGTCTGCGCCGTAGGTGTGCTCCACATATTCGTGGGCGGCCGTGAGGTTCTCGAAGTCCACGTCGATATCCGGCATATTGATACGGTCCGGATTGAGGAAACGCTCGAACAGGAGTTGGTACTTAATAGGGTCTAAGTTGGTGATCCAGAGGCAGTAAGCCACCACGGAACCTGCGGCTGACCCTCGGCCGGGGCCCACCAGATAGCCCATACGGCGCGACGCCGCGATATAGTCCTGGACGATGAGGAAGTAGTCCGGGAAGCCCATAAACGAGATGGTCTTCAGCTCGAACTGGATTCTGGACTCCTGCTCTTCGGTCAGGGTCGGGCCGTAGCGCTTGTGGGCGCCTTCGTAGGTAAGGTGGCACAGATAGGCAACGGAAGTGCAGAAGTCGTCACCTCGGTATTCCCTGCTTACGACCTCGCCCGTCTTCTTATCCTTGATAACCGAGTATTTTCCGTTCTCGATTATGTCCGCGTATTTCTCGAGGTATTCGTCGCGTTTCGCGAGGAACTCCGGATCTATCTTGAATTTCGGAAGGATGGGCTGACGGTCTATCGTGTACTGCTCCACTTTCGCCGCCACCTCGAGGGTGTTGTCTATCACCTCCGGATGCTCGGGGAAGAGGTCGCGCATCTCCGCCTCGCTCTTCAGATATTCCTCCTGGGTGTAGCGCACACGGTTCGGATCGTCGATGTCGTTATTGAAGGTCAGGCAGATAAGGCGGTCGTGCACCGGGCCGTCGTCCTTCATCAGGAAGTGGACGTCGTTGGTGGCGATGACCTTGGTGTCTGTCTCCTCCGCGAGTTTGTAAACAGCTTCGCAGACCTTGAGCTGCTCCTTATAAGTGTCCACGCTCAGGCCGGGAACCTGAGTGTGGTGCAGCATCACCTCCAGGTAGTAATCGTCGCCGAAGATACCCTTGTGCCAGGCGATAGCTTTCCTTGCGGCATCCAGGTCGTCCGCCAGGATGTCTTTCGCTATCTCGCCGGCTAGGCAGGCGGAGCTGCAGATAAGGTTTTCGTGGTATTTCTCGATAATTTCGTGGCTCACTCGCGGGCGGTAGTACATACCCTCGATGTGCGCCGTGGAAACTATCTTCATAAGGTTCTTATATCCCGCGTAATTCTTTGCGAGAAGTATCAGGTGATAGTAACGGCTGTGGTCTTTGTCCTTCAGGTGATGGTCGTAGTGGCGCGTCACATACACCTCGCATCCGATGATGGGCTTTACGATGTAATTCCCCGCCGCATCTTTGTTGCTCTTGTCGTCCGCCCAGCGGAAAAACTCCTTCACTCCGTACATATTTCCGTGGTCGGTGATGGCCACGGCGGGCATTCCAAGCTCGCGGGCGCGCTCGAAGAGCTTCTTGATGTTGGTCAGACCGTCAAGAATGGAATACTGGGTATGTAGATGAAGGTGTACGAACGACATACGCTACCAGCCCTGAGCCTTGAGAGGCAGTTCTACCCCGTCCGGGGTAACGAGAACCGCGCCCGCTTCCGGCTGGGCGAGATGGCCGATTATGTCGAAAGTCTGGAAATCCTTACGGAACTGGTCAAACTTCGCGAGCGGCACGACATAGAGCAGGCGGAAATCTTCCCCGCCGTTCATCGCCGCTGAAATCGGATCAAGGTCAAGCTCACGGCCAAGGTCGAAGCTGCCGCCCTCGAAGGGCATCTTGTCGGCATAGACCTTCACGCCGAGGCCGCTGTCCCTCTGCAGACGCAGGAGCGCGTCCGCAAGTCCGCGGGTAACGAAATATCCGAACGAAGGCACGAGTTTGTCTTCTTCCAGCTGCGGGACTGTGTGCGCCGAGAGGTCAGGCTTGAGGTACGCTCCCACGAGCATTTTGTAACGCTCGAGCGCCTCGCGGTTCGAAGCTCCTTTGTCGAAGTTGGCCTTTTCGCGCTGCAGGGCCTGAAGGCCGAGATATGCCGCGCCTAGCGGGCCGGAGACGCAGACAAGGTCCTTGCTCCGGGCCTGCGGACGCGCGGCCGACACGCTGGCGCTATGTCTTCCCGTTGCAGCCAGAGCTATCGTGAGGCCGTTCTTGGAAGGCTGGAGATCCAGGCCGAGGCTGCGGTAGCCGTGCTCCTTCGCTGCGGAAACGATTCCGCTCCAGAGCTCCTTTATCTGAGGAAAGTCGAGCTTTGCGGACACGCCCAGCTGCACGGACAGCGAATCCGGATGCGCCATCACCGCATACAACTCGCCCGTCACTTTAAGGACGGCCTTGCGTCCGAGATGGGGCAACGGGAAATAGACAAGGTCGAAGTCTATCCCCTCCAGCATCATTCCGGAAGCGGTGGTGATACATTCCTGCTGACCGGCAGTCAGCCACAACGGCTCCCCGAAGGGCTCGAAACCGCTCCCTTCGAACAGCTGCCGGATAGCCTGCACCCGGCCGAGTTCTGCAAAGTTCTCTGCCATTAGAGGTTTCTCAAAAGGTTATTGAGATTGACTTTGGAATCGATGAGGGCGCGAAGTTCTGCGATCGGAACACGCTGCTGCTCCATCGTGTCGCGGTCGCGCACGGTGACGCAATTGTCCACCAGAGAGTCGTGATCCACTGTGATGCAGAACGGAGTGCCGATCGCATCCTGGCGACGATAGCGCTTGCCGATGCTGTCTTTCTCCTCGTACTGGCAGTTGAAATCGAACTTAAGGTCGTCCATTATCTTCTGCGCGAGCTCGGGCAGACCGTCTTTCTTCACGAGCGGAAGTACTGCGGCTTTGACGGGGGCGAGCGGAGCGGGAATGCTGAGCACCACGCGGGTCTCTCCGTTTCCGAGATCCTCCTCTTTGTAAGAGTGGCTCAGGACAGCCAGGACCATACGGTCCACACCGATGGAAGTCTCCACCACATAAGGGGTATACGCCCTGTTCTCGTCCGGGTCGAAGTATTCGATCTTCTTTCCGGAGTACTTCTGGTGGTTACCCAGGTCGAAGTCCGTACGGCTGTGGATACCTTCAAGCTCCTTGAAACCGAAGGGGAAGTTGAACTCGATGTCGGTGGCGGCGTTTGCGTAGTGGGCCAGCTTTTCGTGGTCGTGGAAGCGATAGTTCTCCGCGCCCATTCCGAGGTTGACGTGCCACTTCATACGCTGCTCCTTCCATTTCGCGAACCAGTCGAGCTCGGTGCCGGGCTTGATGAAGAACTGCATCTCCATCTGCTCGAACTCCCTCATACGGAAAATAAACTGGCGCGCAACAATCTCGTTGCGGAAAGCCTTGCCGATCTGTGCGATACCGAAAGGAATCTTCATTCGGCCGGTCTTCTGAACGTTCAGATAGTTCACGAAGATACCCTGGGCCGTCTCCGGACGCAGATAGATAGTGTTGCTGGCGTCTGCGGTGCTGCCCATCGAGGTCTTGAACATAAGGTTGAACTGACGCACGTCCGTCCAGTTGCAGGTGCCGCTGATAGGGCAGACTATGTTGTTCTCAACGATGATGTTGCGGTATTCCTCAAGGTCATTGGCGTTCTCGGCAGCCACATAACGCTCGTGCACGGCGTCGTACTTTGCCTTCTCACGAAGGACATTGGGATTGGTGGCGCGGAACTGGGCTTCGTCGAAGCTGTCGCCGAATTTTTTGCGGCCCTTCTCCACTTCCTTATTTATCTTCTCCTCGATCTTCGCAAGGAAATCCTCGATGAGGACGTCTGCGCGGTAGCGCTTCTTGCTGTCTTTATTGTCGATCAGCGGATCGTTGAAGGCGCTTACGTGGCCGGATGCCTCCCAGATTTTCGGGTGCATAAAGATGCAGGAATCGATGCCCACGATATTCTCGTTAAGGCGGGTCATTGCATTCCACCAGTACTGTTTGATGTTGTTCTTTAGCTCCGAGCCCATCTGGCCGTAATCATACACGGCTGCGAGTCCGTCGTAGATCTCGCTGGAGGGGAAAATGAAACCGTACTCCTTGCAGTGCGCGACGAGCACTTTGAAAACTTCTTCCTGAGTCATATTGTGTTGAATATTTATTTTCGAAGGGTTACAAATTTAAGAAATGCCGAGTATTTCCCCAAGGGGAAACATCACAAAATCTCTATCTTTCATCGAGGGGTGCGGGACCTTCAATTCGGGGGTATCCACCGTCTCATCTCCAATCAGCAGCACGTCGATGTCGATGATGCGCGAGCGGTAGACCCTGCGTCCGGCGGTATCCAGCTCTATCCCGTGCTGCGGGCGGCCCATCTCGATCTCGACCGCCTGGCAGACGTGCAGGATTTCGAGCGGCTCGAGGGCGAGGTCGTAGCGGACCGCGGCGTTGATGAAGTCCGGCCCGTCGAAGCCGTCTGCCGCCGTCTCGTACAGGCCGGAAAGGCGGACGTGCGGGGAGTGGAAGCGTTCGTCCAGAAGCTCCACCGCCCTACCGATATTTGCCTTGCGGTCGCCGAGATTCGATCCCAGCGCGAGATAAACGGGCCTGCTTTCCACTCTAATCCTCCATCTCCACGTCCATACCCAGCTCCAGCCTCGCTTCGTCCGACAGCAGGCTCTGATCCCACGCCGGCTCGAACACGAGGTTGATGGTGCACGAATTAATACCGGGCGTGAGTTCCACGGCGTGCTTTACCTCAGCCATTACCTCGTCCGCCATAGGGCAGTTCGGAGCCGTGAATGTCATTGTGATGCTTACGTCGTGGTTTACGTCGATGTTCAGCTCATAGATAAGCCCCAGGTCGTAGATATTGACGGGGATCTCCGGGTCGTAGACCTGCTTGAGGGCGAGGACTACGGCGTCGTAGAGAGGGGCGAGTTCCTTTACCGCCTCCGGGGTGAGCACTGTATCTTTATTTTCCGACATTGTCGCTTGCTGTCTTCTTTATCGTTGCTATCATCGATGAAAGGCCGTTGGCCCTGGTGGGCGAAAGGTTCTCGCTGAGGCCTATCTCGTTCACAAAACCGAAATCGTCTCCGGCTATCTCCTCCGCTTCACGACCAGAGTAAACGCTTATCAGCAAGGAGATTATGCCCTTGGTGATTATGGCGTCGCTGTCGGCCGTGAACCAGAGTTTTCCGTCCCTCGCCTCGCAGTCCAGCCATACCCTCGACTGGCAACCGGAAATCAATCTGTCTTCGGTCTTCTTCTCCTCCGGAAACGGCTCGAGATTCTTTCCCAAACCGATGATATATTCATATTTATCCAGCCACTCATCGAACATCGCAAAGTCGTCGATGACCGCCTGTTTTGCTTCTTGTAATGTCATTGTTTCTATTGTGTGATTTCGGGACCCTACACCCGGGTGCAGGGTCCCGAAATCCATTATCATATCAATAAATCAATCGCCTTATCAAGTGCTTTGATAAACTGTTTCGCTTCGTCCAGCGTATTATATGGAGCGAAGGAGGCGCGGAGCATTCCAGTGACTCCGTAGCGGGTCATAAGGGGCTGGGCGCACATATGTCCGGAGCGGAGAGCAACACCCATTTTGTCGAGCACAAGAGCCAGGTCTTCGTGATGTAACCCCTTGACACTGAATGAGAAAAGCGGTAGTTTTTCGTCGAGATCGTTCGTTGTTCCACGTAGAACAATTCGATCGTCAGAGGTGAGCGCTTCGTAAACAACGCTCTTGATTTGATCGAGTTCTATGGCGCATTCTCCTTCTGATATTTTCTTGATTAAGTCTATCGCGGGAACGAAAGTTGGAACGGAATTAATGTTGGGCGTACCGGCCTCGAACTTGAAAGGAATTGGGGCGTATGTAGAACCCTCCCAGGAGACGGTGTCTATCATCTCCCCTCCGCCCATAAACGGCGGCATCTGCTCGAGGTATTCCCTCTTCGCGTAGAGAACTCCTATACCTGTCGCGGCATACATCTTATGTCCGGAGAAGGCATAGAAATCGCAGCCAAGATCTTTGACTGAAACCTTGATGTGCGCGACCGCCTGAGCTCCGTCCACCAGTACGGGGACTCCACGCGAGTGCGCAAGAGAGACTATTTCCTTGATGGGGTTGACCAGGCCGAGCACGTTGGAGACGTGTGCCACGCAGATAAGTTTTGTATGCCCGTTAATAAGTCCGGGGAGTTTATCCAACTCAAGGTGTCCGGTTTCATCCACGGGCAGGACGACTATCTTCGCGCCCTTTCTCCGGCAAAGCAGCTGCCAGGGAATAATGTCAGAGTGATGCTCCGATTCCGCAATTATAATCTCATCTCCGGCGGCAATAAATTTCTCCCCGAAAGAGGATGCAACGAGGTTAATAGAAGCGGTCGTTCCCGAAGTGAAAACTATCTCTTCCTGGCTGGCAGCGTCGATGAATTCCCGCACCGCCTCACGCGCGCGCTCGTACGCCTGCGTCGCTTCGCCCGCGAGCGCGTGCACCGCGCGGTGCGTGTTGCCGTTGTGAATCAACGCGGAATCCGAATGCACGCGGACGACATCCAGAGGCCGCTGGGTTGTGGCGGCATTATCCAGATAGATCAGCGGCTTGCCATAGACCTTCCTGTCCAGAACAGGAAACTGTTTTCTTAATTCTTCTACCGTCATAAGATTTGTAGCGCCGCCTTAATAATCTCCTCAACCTTCGCGGTAGGATGATGTTTCAAAATAGTCTGCACTGCCTTCGCAACATTGGGCTTCGTGAAGCCAAGCATCACAAGGGCGGTGGTCGCCTCGTCGGCTGCAGCATTGGACTCTGCGATAAACAGGGCGTCGGACGCGCTTCCCTCTCCCTTCACGATCTTATCCTTGAGTTCGAGGATCATCCTCTGGGCGGTCTTAAGGCCGATACCCTTGACGCTCTTGATAGTGTTTACGTTTTCAGAAAGGATAGCTGTGCGGAGTTCGTCTGCGCTGAGCGACGAGAGTATGATGCGGGCAGTGTTTACTCCCACTCCCGAAACGCTGATAAGGGTCTCGAAGAGAGCCCTCTCATCCTTGGAGGAAAAACCGTAGTAAAGCTCGGTGTCCGAATTGGTTTGGAGGTGGTGGTAAATAAAAACCTTCGCCGACTCCTTTCCTTCCAGGGCGGCGTAGGTCTGGAGGGATATCTCCATCGAGTAACCTATTCCCTGGTTGTCCACCACTACCCTGGTCGGGGTGAGTTCAGCTATTTTTCCTGAAATATAGTCTATCATAACGCCTCAAATTTATCTTCCGAAATATACTAAAAGTACCGAAATATCCGAAGGGGAAACCCCTGAAATACGCGACGCGCGCGCAATGGTGTCCGGTTTGTAACGCGCCAGTTTCTGCCTGCATTCTATACTGAGACCGGAGACCTTGGAGAAATCAAAGCCTTCAGGAATCTTAAGATTCTCCAAATGACTGATCTTCTCTGCGTTGCTTCTCTCCCTATCGATGTAGCCTTTGTATCTGATATTGATTTCTACGGATTCTATCACCTCGGCCGGATACTCTGTTCCACGTGGAACAAAGTTGAGCAACTCGGCAAGAGTAACCTCCGGACGGGCCGCGATGTCAGCTATCTTCTTGGATTCCGTGAGGGGCGCTGAGCCCTTTGACTCCAGGTAAGAATTGATCTGGTCTGCACGCAGATTGTGAGAATAACAGAAGTCCTCAAGCTTCCGGGCGGAAGCATACTTACGCTCGCACGCATCGGCTCGCTCGCTGGAGGCCAGGCCTATTTTATGCCCGAGCGGAGTCAGGCGCTGGTCCGCATTATCCTGCCTCAGAAGAATACGGTACTCGGCGCGGGAGGTAAACATTCTATAGGGTTCATCGACCCCTTTGGTGATAAGGTCATCAATGAGCACTCCTATATAAGCCTCATCCCTATGGAGTATGAACGGATCCTTTCCGGCCACTTTCATATGCGCGTTGATGCCCGCCATCAGACCCTGGGCGGCGGCTTCCTCATAACCGGTGGTTCCGTTGACCTGTCCGGCCAAGAACAATCCGTCGAAATCTTTCAGTTCCAGAGTCGGTCTCAACTGGGTGGGGTCGAAGTAATCGTACTCCACGGCATAAGCAGGGCGGAATATCCGGGCGCGCTCCATTCCTTCTATACGATGAAGAGCCTTAAGCTGGATATCCATCGGGAGTGAAGAAGAGAAACCCTGGAGGTAATACTCGTTGGTGTTTTCCCCTTCCGGCTCCAGGAAGAGCTGATGATTGTCGTTATCAGGAAACACCCTAAGTTTATCCTCGATGCTCGGACAGTAACGAGGTCCCTTGCCGGAGATAATGCCGGTGAAGAGAGGGGAATCCTTAAATCCTTCGCGGAGAGCTTCGTGGACGCTTTCGTTGGTATGGAGGATAAAACAGGGTTTCTGCTGGCCTTCGCGCTGTACCTTGGATTGGACGGGAAGGAAGGAGAAACGCTCCGGATTCTCATCTCCGAGCTGAAGGGTCAGCCGGTCGGTGTCCACTGAAGTGATGTCTATTCTCGGAGGAGTGCCGGTCTTCATTCTGTCTGTCCTGACACCCAAACTTTTCAGCTGCTCGGTCAAACCGTAAGACGCATCTTCGCCGATTCGTCCGCCGACGAGTTGATTGCGGCCTATGAAAAGTTTGCCTCCTAGAAAGGTTCCCGCGGTCAGGATAACCGCCTGAGAATGAAAAATAGCTCCTGATTTAGTACGAACCCCGCTGAATTTTCCATTCTCAAAGAGAAAAGAAGTCGCAATATCCTCGTAAATATCTAATAATGAGGCACTTATAAGTTTATTGCGCCAATTCTCCGAAAAAG
>JAFYIK010000211.1 GCA_017538685.1 Bacteroidales bacterium
AGTTCAGACCTTTTACGAGAAGATGTTTCTGGAGATGGGCCTGCCGATAACGTATCTGCAATTCGTCATCGACCGCGAAGGCCCGTACGTGCATCCCTCCGATTTCGATGAAAAATACTGGCGCGAAGCCGAAGGCCCACGCAGGTCGTTCAGCCACGCGCCCCAAAAGAAATAACTTATGGGACTTTTTAACTTCTTCGGCGATCAGGAACACCGCGTGTTCCATTACACTCCCCGCTACTACGACGAAAAGGCGGAGGAGCGCAAGCGTATGTTCGGTCAGGTGGACGGAACGGCCGAGAAAGAAAAGGCCGAGGGCACCTATCAGCCCGGCGACTACATCCGCGGCTCGTTCCGCGACGGCAGCCGCACCCGTTCGCACACCAACCGAGCCCAGCAGATTATCGGCATCATAGGCCTTCTGCTGGTGTTCGCGATCCTGTTCTATATACTAAAATTCTACACCTTACTGAAATAATGAAAGAGACAATAATCGAAGCCGCGAAGGTGCTGAAGGCCGGGGGAGTCATCCTCTATCCCACTGACACAGTCTGGGGCCTGGGCTGCGACGCTTCCGAATCGGAGGCGATAAAGAGAATCTTCGCCATAAAGAAACGCCTTGCGGACAAATCGCTGGTGCTGCTGGCGGCGGACCTGGATATGGTCGCCCGCTATGTCCGCGAGATCCCGGAGATGGCCGTGCAGCTGATCGAGGTCAACGACGCCCCGATGACCATCATCTACCCGGAATCTATGTACATAGCGCCGGAGGCGGTGGCTTCGGACGGCTCGGTGGGCATACGCATTCCGCTCAACGACGACTGCGTGGACCTCTGCCGAAAGGTGGGCAGGCCGATAGTGAGCACGTCCGCCAATTTCTCGGGCGAGCCGGCGCCGAAGAAGTTCGCCGACATTCCGGACGAGATAAAGGCGGCCGTGGATTATATAGTCGACCCCGAACTCGAAAAGAACAGCACGGGCAAGGCCAGCCAGGTGATAAAGGTGGGCCTGGACGGCAGGATTCAGATTATCAGGGCATAATGGGAAAACTTAAGATACTGCCTGCGCAGATTGCGAATATGATTGCCGCCGGCGAGGTGGTAGGACGCCCCGCATCGGTGGTGAAGGAGCTCACGGAGAACGCCCTGGACGCCGGAGCGACCAAGATCACCGTGGTCGTGACCGACGCAGGACGTACGCTCATCCAGGTCGTCGACGACGGCTGCGGTATGTCGGCCGAAGACGCCCAGCTTTGCTTCGAGAGGCACGCCACTTCGAAGATCGCCGAGGCGGATGACCTGGAGCAGATTATGACCTTTGGTTTCCGCGGTGAGGCGCTCGCGTCCATAGCGGCTGTCGCGGAGGTGACGCTGCGGACCCGCAGGCCGGAGGACGAGACCGGCACCCAGGTGACCGTGGGCACTTTCGGGCATATGGAAGCTACGCAGTGCAGCGCGCCCACGGGCACTTCGATTGCCGTGCGCAACCTGTTCTACAACACTCCCGCCCGCAGGAAGTTCCTCAAGTCGGACAACGTGGAGCTGAAGCATATAGTCGAAGAGTTCACGCACGTGGCGCTGACCAGGCCGGATGTGGCGTTTACGCTGACTCACAACGGCCGCGATATGTTCGTGCTGAAGGCCGCGAAATCGCTGAAATACCGCATCCAGGACCTGCTGGGGCCGGGCGTTACCGGTGAGCTGGTGGACATAGGCGCACAGACTTCGCTGGTGACGGTCAGCGGCTTTATCGGCAGGCCGGAAAGCGCGCGCAAGACGCTCGGGAACCAGTTCTTCTTCGTGAACGGCCGTTATTTCCGCAGCCCGTATTTCCATAAGGCGGTGATGAACGCATATTCGGAGATGGTGCCGGAGGGAGTTACGCCGTCGTATTTCATTTATTTGGATGTGGATCCGCATTCGATCGACGTGAACATCAGCCCTACGAAGACTGAGATTAAGTTCGAGGAGGACAGCGTCATTTTCCAGACGCTTTACGCCACTGTCCGCGAGACCCTCGGCCGCAACAGCTTCGGCGCTTCGATCGATTTCGACACGGAAGGCGCCGTCCAGATGCCGCAGATTTCGCGCAGTTTCAACGAATATAAGAATTCGGAGATAGCTCCTTCGCACGAGTTCGATCCGGACTACAATCCTTTCGACCCCGCTCCCTCGGGCGACTACGTTCCCGATTTCGGTTCGGGCGCGGCGCCGTCGGGCTATACCCCCTCGGGCGTGATCCCGAAGAGCGAGAACTACGGCGCGCTGTTCGAAGAGCAGACGCTGGCGCTGCAGAAGTCGGTGATTATCGGAGGGCGCTTCATCGCCACCCCCGTTTCCTCGGGCGTGATGCTGGTGCACATACGTCGCGCGCTCGTGCGTATCCTTTATGAGAAGATGCTGCGCGCGCTGCAGGCTGAGGCGCCCGTTTCGCAGACCGCGCTGTTCCCGGTGGAGGTGCCGGTGGGCGCTGCGAATGTGCCGCTGTTCGCCGAATTCGGGGAGATGCTGGGCCGTCTGGGCTTCGACATAGCGCCGTTCAGCGGCGATTCGGTGGTGGTGAACGCGGTGCCGGAGGGCTTTGGCGCTGACGAAATGTCAGTGCGCGACCTGGTGGCAGATTTGTTGCAGGTTCTGTGCGACGGAGGACACAACGTCCTTCCGGAAATGATGCAGTCCGCCACCGCCCGCAAGTTCGCCGAGCTCGGCGCCCTTCGCTATGCGGAGCTGAAGACCCCTGCGGAGGCTACCCATCTGCTGGACGATCTCTTCGCCTGCGACAATGCGGACCTCACCCCTTCGGGCAAGCGCATCACCTGCATCGTTCCGATTGATGAATTGGAAAAGAGATTTTAGATGGAGTATTATCAGCAGAGAGGCGGCTTTTTCGCCAATATACCCACGGTGACGAGGAATCTGTTCTACGTCAACGTGGTCGTTTTCATCGCGACCCTCATCAACGAGCCTTTTATGATGAGCAGTTTCGCGCTTTATTACCCGACTTCGCACTATTTCCACTGGTGGCAGCTGGTCACGCATATGTTTATGCACGGCGGCTGGGCGCACATTTTCTTCAATATGTGGGCGCTGATTATGTTCGGCTCGGCGGTGGAGCAGACGATAGGCTCGAGGAAGATGCTGTGGTTGTATTTCGTGTCGGGACTCGGCGCGGTGGCGCTGCATTTCGGGACTATGTATCTGGAAGGCATCTATCTTGAGAATCAGATGCTTGCGGGTGTCGAGGGCGCTGCACGGGCTTACGCGACTCTGAAGGCGACCCCGACCGTGGGCGCTTCGGGAGCTATCTACGGACTTTTGATCAGCTACGCCCTGCTTTACCCGCAGCGGAGGCTGACGCTCATTTTCCCGCCGATTTCGATGAAGGCTATGACCTGGGTGATAGTGTTCGCCGTAATCGAGCTCTTCCTCGGAATTCGCGGCATCACGGACGGCGTCGCGCATTTCGCGCACCTCGGCGGTATGCTCTTCGGCTGGCTTATGATCAGATACTGGCGCAAGAAGGGAACGCTGTTTAATGAATACGGGCAGTATTGATGGAGATTTTTTATTCAAACGACATCGACGGCACGTCCGTCCGGCTGAATTCTGAAGAATCCGCGCACTGCGTCCGCGTTCTGCGGCATCGCGCGGGCGACGAAATCGCCGTGATGGACGGGCGCGGAACCCTTCTCCGGTGCGTGCTGGAAGAGGCCTCGCCTTCGGCGGCGGTCGCCCGCATCGCCCGCCGCGAACCCGGCTTCGGTGCGCATCCCTACCACCTCACCCTGGCTGTGTGTCCCACCAAGAATATGGACCGCTATGAGTGGATGGCGGAAAAGGCCACCGAGATAGGCGTGGATGTCATCGCTCCAGTGATCGGCGAGCGCTCCGAGCGCAAGGTCTGCAAGACCGACCGCCTCGAGCGCCTCGTTCTGAGCGCCGCGAAGCAGTCCCTCAAAGCCTCCGTCCCCGTCGTCTCCCAGCCCGTCAGCGTTCTCGATTTCATCGCATCTTTCTCCGATACACCCTCCCCGTCCGGACTGACTCCTTCCGGAATCACCTCCCCCCTTTCCGGTCTGACTCCTTCGGGAACCCCCTCATCCCTTTCCGGAACCAACGGCGGGACGTTGAAGCTGATCGCTTATTGCTTCGAAGGGGAGAAGGTGTCCATTAAGGACGCCCTCGCCGCATCGAACTGTTCGAACATAGTAGTTCTGATCGGTCCGGAAGGCGACTTTTCTCCGAAGGAGGTGGCGGCTGCCCTGCGCGCCGGTTTCAAACCGGTCCATCTCGGCACCTCACGCCTCCGCACCGAAACCGCCGCGCTCATCTCCGCCGCCGCCGTCTACTTCGACAATCTTTAAGATTTTTCGAAGATTTTTCGCGCCGAAAGCACCTCTTTTGGCGCCGTTCGACCACTTTCGTCCTTAATTGGCGCCAATTTCCCTGATATCGGCGCCAAATGACTGGTTTCCCTCTCCCGCGGCGCCATTTTCCCTGATTTCGGCGCCAAAT
>JAFYIK010000022.1 GCA_017538685.1 Bacteroidales bacterium
GACCTCGAAGGTCAATCTGGACACTTTCGATGTCGCTGAAATCCGCGATTATCTCACCGCGGTAGGCGAATCGGTCGTCTGCTTCCGCGACGGCAGCATCGTAAAGGTCCACGTGCACACCCACACTCCGGGCGATATCCTCAACCACTGCCAGCGCTGGGGCGAGTACCTCACGCTCAAGATCGAGAATATGGCCCTGCAGCACAACGAGACGCAGATAAAGAAGGCCGCGGCGGAGCCTGAATTCAAGATCAACAAGAAATACGGAGTGGTCACCGTCGCCTCAGGCGAGGGCATAGTCAATACCTTCCTCGAAGCTGGCGCGGACGAAGTCATACGCGGAGGCCAGACTATGAACCCGTCGGCGCAGGACTTCATCGACGCGTTCAAACGCATCGGCGCCGAGACGGTGTTCGTCTACCCAAACAACTCCAACATCGTGATGACAGCCCTGCAGGCCGCGAGTATGTTCGAGGACTCGAAAGTGATTGTTATCCCCACTAAGACTATCGGCGCGGGCTATGTCGGCATCGCTTCCCTCGACAAGAGCGAGAAGGACGTGGAGGCGCTGGTCGCGCAGCAGAAAGAGACGGTCGACGCCGTCACCTGCGGTATGGTCAGCAAGGCCAACCGCGACGCCGATATGAACGGCGTGAAGGTGAAGGAAGGCGACCATATCGCCATCTGCGGCGGTGAGATAGTCTGCGATTGCAAGACTGCCAGGCAGGCCCTGCTGGAACTCTGCGAGAGCACGGAGGCCGGCGACCACGACGTAGCAGTCGTCTTTTCCGGAGAGGATGTCTCCGCGGAAGAAGCGGAAGAGGTATCCGCGGCCCTTCAGGCCAAATACCCTATGACCGAATTTATGTTTATCCACGGCGGACAGCCGGTATATAATTACATCCTGACACTATGCTGACCTATTTCGTAGATTCAGATTGCGATTTCAATCTCGAAGACTGTAAGGAGCTTGGCTGCAAACTCATCAGTATGCCCTACAGCATCGACGGGAAAACCACTTATCCCTACGTAGATTTCAAAGAGTTCGACTCCCACGCCTTCTATGACGGCCTTCGCGGAGGAATTCTCCCCACCACGAGCGCCATCCCCGAGGAAGACTACAGGAATCATTTCGAGCCCGAGTTCAAGGCCGGAAACGATATCTTCTACTTCCACTTCAGCGAGGCTATGACTATGACCTTCGGCAATATGCGCAAGGTCGTGGACGAACTTCTGGCAAAATACCCGGAGCGCAAGTTCTATGAGATCGACTCCAAGGGCATCACCATCATCAGCTATCTGATGGGCCGCGACTTCTTCAAGCTCGTAAAGGCCGGAAAGACTCCCGAGGAACTCGTGGAATGGGGCAAGACTGAAGCGGACCACTACGCACAGTACTTCTTCGCGGACGACCTCAAATTCTTCCGCCGCAGCGGACGCGTGAGCGGTCTTGCCGCCACTATGGGCGGGCTCATCGGCCTTCGCCCCATCATCACTATGAACGAAGAGGGCAAGATGGTCAGCGTGGGCACCGAGAAGGGCCGTATCAAAGCCATCAACCGCCTCGTTAACGAAGTGCTTGAAAAGGGCGACGACGTGAAGGCCCACGGCATCGTGGTCGGCCACACCGACTCCCCCGAGGTCGCAATTCAGGTCGCCGACCTCCTGAAGGAGAAACTCGGCGCGGACCTGGACATCCGCATCATTCCCACCAACCCCACTGCCGGCAGCCATTGCGGCCCCAACGGAGTGGGCGTTACCTTCCACTCAAAGTGCAGATAGACTATGATAGAAGTTAAAGAGGTCCTGAGCAAAAGGCAGCAGAGGCAGTTCCTGAACTTCCCCCTGGACCTTTACAAAGACAATCCCTGTTTCGTCCCGCCGCTCTGGATGGACGAGAAGAAGATATTCGACAAGAATTACCTCTACCACGACCAGTGCGAGGACATCTGCTTCCTTGCCTATAAGGACGGCAAGGTCGCAGGCCGCATCCAGGGCATACTCCAGAAAGCCTCGAATGCGAAAACCGGAGAGAGGCGCATCCGTTTCACAAGGTTCGACTCCATCGACGATTTCGAGGTGGCGAAAGCGCTGTTTGCTGCGGTCGAGGACTGGGCGCGCAAGATCGGAATGGACACAGTCTGCGGACCTCTGGGTTATTCAGACCTCGAGCGTGAGGGTCTGCTGATCGACGGTTTCGACCAGCTCAGCACCTTCGAGGAGCAGTACAACGCTCCCTACTACGCCGATTTCATCGAGAAGCTCGGCTACTCGAAGGAAATCGACTGGAACGAGAGTATGCTCCGCGCCCCGAAAGAGTCTACGGACGACCTTGCCAAGCTTTCCGATTTCATCCTCAAGCGCTACAATCTCCACATCGGAGAAGCGCGCAACGCAAACGATTTCATCAGAAAGTACGCCGATGGTCTTTTCGAGGTGCTGGACCATTCATACGACGGTCTCTACGGCACCGTGCCGTTCACGGACGGAATGAAGAAGCTTCTGATAGACAACTTCAAGCTCGTGGTGAATCCCAAGCGTGTCGCCGTGGTTCTGGACGAGAACGACAAGGTCATCGCCTTCGCGGTGAGTTTCCCTTCCCTGGCGAAGGCCGTCCAGCCTTCCCGCGGACGCCTCACTCCCCTGGCGCTTATCCGTCTGCTCAAGGCTCTCCGCAAGCCCGAGATCGTGGACCTCTGCCTCGTGGGTGTGGAGCCCGAATGGCTCAACCGCGGAGTGAGCACCATCTTCATCAGCGGTATGATGGATATGCTGGGGGACCCGAATATCAAGTACTTCGAGACCAACCTTAACCTGGAAGACAATTACGTCATCCAGAATATGTGGAAGCGCTTCGACCGTACGATCCACAAGCGCCGCCGCTCATACATCAAGAAACTCGCCTAATGGTAAAGATAATTGTAGACTGCTTCGGAGGCGACCACAGCCCGGAGGCCAACATCGACGGAGCGATTGCCGCCCTGCACAATTTCGACGACCTGCACATCATCCTGACGGGCGACGAGGAGATTTTGAAGGCAAGGCTCGCCGAGCGTTCTTACCCCGCCGACAGGATCGAGATAGTCCACGCCCCTCAGGTTATCGACTGTAACGACCGCCCCACCGACGCTATCCGTATGAAGCGCGACAGCTCTATGATGAAGGGCATAATGATGCTGCGCGACGACGACACCGTGGCCGGGCTCGTGAGCGCCGGCTCGACGGGCGCCCTTGTCACCGGTGCCCTGGTGCGCGTCGGCCGCCTCGCCGGCGTCATCCGCCCGGCCTTCTGCCCCGTGCTACCGACTATGGACGGCGGGGTCGTGGGCATCTGCGACAGCGGCGCGAACGTGGAGGTGCAGCCCGATATGCTCCGTCAGTTCGCCGTAATGGGCTCGATCTATATGGAGACGGTCTACGGCGTGAAGAACCCGCGTGTGGCGCTGCTGAACGTGGGAGTCGAAGCCGAGAAGGGCGACGCGCTCCGCCAGGAAACCTACAAGCTCCTCCAGGAAACTGAGAACCTCAATTTCGTCGGAAATATGGAAAGCCGTGACCTCCTGTCCGGCAAGTACGACCTAGTGGTCTGCGACGGTTTCTCTGGAAACGTCCTCGTGAAGACCACCGAAGGCACTGCGCTCGAGCTGTTGAAGAAGCTCAAGAAGAGCATCTTCTCCCGCACCATCTACAAAATCGGCGCGCTCTTTATGAAGAAGATGTTCGCGGATATGAAGGCCTTTATGGACTATCAGAACTACGGAGGAAGCGTGCTGATAGGCACCTCGAAGGTCGTCGTGAAAGGCCACGGCAGTTCGAAGGCCCGCGCCATCGAAAAATGCATCGAGCAGGCTTACCGTATGGAAACCGGCTCGATCGGCCCGCGCATCGAAACTGAACTCGCAAAATACTCACACTATGAAGATTAATAAGTAGCCCTCCCCCATCGCTATCGCTTCGCGACCCTAGTCCGGGAAAATGCGAGGGAGAGGGCTACTTATTAACAAATACTAAAACTATCAATATGGAAAAAATGTTTGATAAGGTTCAGGCTATATTGGCAAAGCAGCTCAGAATTGCAGATCCTTCAACCATTAAACCCGAATCTTTAATCCAGAAGGATTTGGGTGCCGATTCGTTGGACATTATTCAATTATTGATGAAGATCGAAGATGAATACGGAATCGTCGTCCCCGACGAGACCCTCGCCGGATTCCGCACCGTCGGCGATGTCGTCGCTTTCTTGGAAGCTCACGAATAGTATTAGGCGTGTTTTATAACATATTGATAATCAGTCAATTATCAAAATTGATGTACCTTGAATCAGATACATCATTTTGATTAAACTGGTGTAAATCAATTAGTTGCGAAACACGCTATTTCTTTTAACTAGCCATCAGGTAGTCTACCTGATGGATAAATAAATAATTGCTATCTTTGAGGTATGAAAGTAGCTATCGTGGGCGACAGCGGCGCGGTGGGACAGGAGTTCCTGAAGGTATTGGAAGAGAGGAATTTTCCAATCGATGAGTTGTTGCTTTTCGGTTCTGAAAGGAGCGCAGGGCGCACATATAATTTCAGGGGCGAGGACATAACTGTCCAATTGCTTCAGCACGACGATTCGTTCGACGGAGTGGATATCGCGTTCGTTTCGGCAGGCGCAGGAACGTCCCGGGAGTTCGCCGAGGACATCACCCGCTATGGTGCGGTGATGATCGACAACTCCAGCGCTTTCCGTCTGGACGAAGACGTCCCGCTGGTAGTTCCCGAGGTGAACGCTGAAGACGCCCTGAAGCGCCCGCGAGGCATAATCGCCAATCCGAACTGCACCACCATCCAGATGGTCGTGGCGCTGAAAGCCATCGAGAATCTATCGCACATCCGCAAGGTCCACGTCAGCACCTACCAGGCCGCCAGCGGCGCAGGTGCTCAGGCGATGGCCGAGCTACTAAAGCAGAGCGCGCAGTACCTCGCCGGCGAGCCCGTAACCGTGGAAAAGTTCCAGTATCAGCTCGCATTCAACCTCATTCCGCACATCGACGTCTTCCTCGAGGACGGTTACACCAAGGAAGAGGCGAAGATGTACAACGAGACCCGCAAGATAATGCACAGCGACGTTCGAGTGAGTGCCACCTGCGTGCGGGTTCCCTCCCTCAGGAGTCACTCCGAGAGCATTTGGGTGGAGACCGAGCGCCCCATAAGCGTTGCCGAGGCCCGCGAAGCATTCGCCAAGGCCCAGGGAGTCATCCTGATGGACAATCCCGCCGAAAAGGAATACCCTATGCCGCTTTTTCTCGCCGGAAAAGACGCCGTCTACGTAGGACGCATCCGTAAGGATATGGCCGAAGATAACGGCCTCGCGTTCTGGATCGTCAGCGACCAGATTCGCAAGGGAGCAGCGCTGAACGCGGTGCAGATTGCCGAATACCTGATTAAGAAGCGCTCCGTCTGAGCCTTCTCATTCTAGCGAAATAGAACAGTGCCAGAGCCAGGACGAAAGTCGTGACTCCGATCACTGCCGTCCAGTCGGTCGGCAGGTTGAAGCCTATCTTGGCGGTCAGGATGAAGGTGACTGTAACCGAAGTCATAAAGCTCGCCGGCAGCAGGGTCATCATATACGTAAGGCCCTTGCGATGCCTTGAAAGGAAAGCCGTAACAGTCCAGAGCACGAACACGGCCAGAGTCTGGTTAGCCCAGCCGAAGTACCTCCAGATAACGTTGAAACCGTTTTCGTCCGCGATGTTGTACCAAAGCAGCAGACCGGTAGCGACAAAGATAGGGATCGAAATGTAGAGGCGGTTCCTGATTGGTTTCTGGCTGAGTCCCAGCGCGTCCGCTATTATGAGGCGTACCGAACGCAGCGCAGTGTCTCCGCTAGTGATAGGGGCGGCGACCACCCCGAGTATAGCGAGCACGCTGCCGAGCGCGCCGAGCCAGTGCTTCGAGACGATAGTCACCACCTTCGGAGCTGCAGTCACGCCGACTGCGCCCATCTCAGCATTTCCGCCGCCATAGAAGAAGTAGGAAGCGACCGCGGCCCATATGAGGGCGACTATGCCCTCCGTGATCATAGCGCCGTAGAAGACCGGCCGTCCGAGCTTTTCGTTCGTCAGGCAGCGCGCCATAAGCGGCGACTGCGTGCTGTGGAAACCGCTCACCGCGCCGCAGGCGATGGTGATGAACAGGCAGGGGAAGATTTTGCCGTTCGCAGGCGCGCGGTTGGCAAGGCCGTCCCACACCTCAGGCAGGGTAGCCGGCCATTTCACAAGCAGGCACACGAAGAGCGAAACCGCCATAAACAGCAGCGCGATCGCGAAAACAGGATATATGCGGCCGATAATCTTGTCTATGGGCACGGTGGTGGCGAAGACGTAGTAGAGCAGGATCGCCAGCACCCAGATCATAGTCGATTTGCTTCCCGTGATTTCGCCGAGGATCAGCGCCGGACTGGACACGAAGACCGTTCCCACGAGCAGCAGCATCACCACGGAAAAGACCAGCATCACCTTGCGGGTGCCGCCGCCGAGCTCCTGGCCTACCAGCGCGGGGACGTTGACTCCCCCGCTGCGCAGCGACAGCATACCGGAAAAGTAATCGTGGACCGCGCCGCCGAAGATGCAGCCGAGCACTATCCAGAGGTAGCACGACGGGCCGAAGAGCGCTCCGGCGATGGCGCCGAAGATAGGGCCGATACCAGCTATGTTCAGGAACTGGATCATAAACACCTTCCAGGTGGGCATAGGGATATAGTCTATGCCGTCCTGCCTGGTGTACGCCGGGGTCTTTGCAGCAGGATCGGGCCCGAAGACCTTTTCAACCACCTTGCCGTAGAGGAAATACCCTGCGATAAGGCATACGATGCTGATAAGAAGGGTGATCATATCTTGCTTATTTTCTTCACCGGGTCGCAGGTGAGGTCCACGCCCAGTTTCTTGAAGACCTTGCGGTCAACCTCGCTGAGAAGGACCGTGCTGTGCACCTGGCAGCCTTTGAATTTCGGGAGCTGCTCGAGCGCGAGGCGGCAGCGCTCGTCTTCCACGCTCAGGATGCTGAGGGCCACCAGCACTTCGTCGGTGTGCAGACGCGGGTTGTGGCCGTGGAGGAAGTCCACCTTAGTCTTCTGGATAGGCTCTATCATCCTCTGCGGGATGAGCTTGACGCTATGGTCTATGCCGGCCAGATACTTGGTGGCATTGAGGATAAGGGCGGCGCTGGGGCCGAGCAGTTCGCTGGTCTCGGAGGTGATAAGGGTGCCGTCCTGCAGCTCGATGGCGGCGCTGGGCTTCTGGCTCTTGGCCTGACGTTCGAGGGCGGCCACCGTGCAGCGGCGGTAGTCCGTGCTAAGGCCTGCCTTCTGCATCAGCAGGAGGATCTTGTTGACCTCCGACTCGCTGGCGTCCTTTTCAACCACGTTGCACAGAGCGGCGTAGTAGCGGCGGATGATCTCGTTAAGGCCGGCCTTGCGGCAGACGTCGTCGTCGCAGATGCAGTAGCCCACCATATTCACGCCCATATCCGTCGGGGATTTGTAAGGGCTTTCGCCATAGATGCCCGTGAAGAGCGCCTGAAGCACCGGGAAAATCTCGATGTCGCGGTTGTAGTTGATCGCCACTGCACCGTAGGCCTCGAGGTGGAACGGGTCGATCATATTCACGTCGTTCAGGTCGGCCGTCGCAGCTTCGTAGGCGAGGTTCACAGGGTGGTTCAGGGGGATGTTCCAGATGGGGAAAGTCTCGAATTTGGCATAGCCGGCCTTCACTCCCCTCTTGTTCTCCTGATAGAGCTGGCTCAGGCAGACCGCCATCTTGCCGCTTCCCGGGCCGGGAGCCGTCACGACTACCAGCGGCCTGGATGTCTTCACATAATCGTTCTTTCCGAAGCCTTCGTCCGAATCGATCAGGGCGACGTTGTTCGGATAACCTTCTATGGTGTAGTGATAATAGACTTTGATTCCGCGTTTCTCAAGCCTCTTGCGGTAGGCCGCGGCGCTAGCCTGGCCGTTGCAGTGGGTGATAACCACCGAGCCCACATAAAGCCCGCGCTTTTCGAATTCGGCCTTAAGGCGCAGCACGTCCTCGTCGTAGGTAATGCCCAGATCTCCCCTGACCTTGTTTTTCTCGATGTCGATGGCGCTGATCACGATTATTATCTCGGCGATGTCGCTCATCGTCATCAGCATCTGCAACTTGCTGTCCGGTTCGAAACCGGGGAGCACGCGGCTGGCGTGGAGGTCGTCGAAGAGCTTGCCTCCAAACTCCATATAGAGCTTGTCGCCGAACTGGGCGATGCGTTCCTTGATATGTTCTGACTGTATCTGACGATACTTTTCGTTGTCGAATCCTTTGAGCATTTTAGTACTTGAAAGAGCTGCCGCCCACGAATTCACGCAGGAGTGAAGTCGAAGGAATCTCGGCGTCGGAAATAGCTATGAAGTAATGTATGAATTTCAGTAGTCTGTGCGCCTCCGCATACTCCGGGGTGTTCTTGGACACGGCCCTGAGGATGCTGTCGGCGTGGTTGCGCAGGACAGCGAATTCCACCAGGTAGGACGAATTGAACATAACGTCCGCGTTTTCCTGATAGGGATTGATCCATTTCTCCTCGGCATCCAGCACGTTGGGCCACTGCCTGATGGTCTCGGTCGGCGAGAAGGCGCCCGCGTTGTAATCGCGGATGATGCGGCGGAGCAGGCGGTTGTCGCTGGTAGGTATGCAGTTGTGATTGTCCAGGCTGATGCTGGTGAGGGTGCTGATGAAGATGCGGAATTTGCGCTTGTCGTCCACCTTGTCCGTCAGGCGGGGATTGAGGGCGTGGATACCCTCGATCAGGAGCACCGAACCTTCGCGCATCTTGAGCTTCTTGCCTCTGTATTCGCGCATTCCCGTTGCGAAATTGTAGGTCGGCACTTCCACTTCCTGGCCGTCCAGAATCTTCACCAGGTCGTTCTGAAGGGCTTCGTGGTCTACAGTCTCGAAGTTGTCGAAGTCGTACTGGCCGTTCGGGAGAAGCGGAGTGTCTACCCTGTTCACGAAATAATCGTCAGTACTGAACGAGATCGGCTGGAGTCCGCAAGCCTTGAGCTGCACGGAAAGCCTCTTGCAGAAGGTGGTTTTACCCGAGCTGCTCGGGCCGGTGATCAGCACGAGGTTGACTTTGTCCTCGCTGTAGTAACGGGCTTCGATCTCTTCGGCTATCTTCACTATCTTCTTTTCCTGAAGCGCCTCCGCCACCTGGATAAGTTCGCTGGCGCCGCCCTTGCGGATCTTATGGTTAACGTCGCCCACGTTGTTGAGCTTGGTGATGATGTTCCAGCGAAGTGCCTCTGCAAATATCTCATAGGTCTTGGGCTGGGGCACATAAGGAGTCAGCTTGGTGGGGTCGTGCCTGTCCGGGACGCGGATCAGAAGACCGTCGTGGCAGGGCATAATATCCCAGACCTTGAGGTAGCCGGCCGAAGGGAGCAGGCGTCCGTAGTAATAATCCGGCGAATCGCCGAGGAGGTAATAGTCCGTGTAGACTTCAGGGCTGGTGTCCAGAAGCCTTACCTTGTCTATATAACCCAGTTCGCGGAAGAGCTTGATGGCCTCGCCTATCTGCACCTCCCTTCTGTGGAATTCCATATCCTCGTGCACTATCTCCCACATCATGGCCTTGATACGCTCTATGTCGTCGGGGGTCAGGGGCGCTTCGTCTTTTTTCTTGAGGTTGCAGTAGAAACCGCCTGAGAGAGGGTGCTCTATGTACACCCTGCAGCCCTGGAACACTTCGTGTGCGGCTTTGCAAAGCAGGAAGAAAAGGGAGCGCTGATACACGCGCTGTCCGCTGGATTCCGTGCCGTCCACATATTCCACGTCCCTGCTGTTGTAGACCCTGAAATTAAGGCCCTGCGAGACGTTGTTCACCTTTGCGGAGATGATCTGGTATGGCTGTTCGAATTCGAATTCCGGAAGCATTTCGAGCAGGGTCGTTCCCGCTTCGAAATCTTTGTAGGTTTGGGTGTTCTTGCAAAAAATACGGACCATAGCCTGTTCTGGTTTACATATCTTTTTTCGAAAGCACAAAATTAAAAAAAACTGTGTAAATTTGTCTTGATATGGTAAAGAAGATAATACTCATTTTTTCCACAATCGCGCTGCTCGTTTCCTGCGGCGGACGAAACACCTCCAAAGAAGAAGAACCTATCCCTCCCATCGGCTTTCGCGCCAGCCTTTATCAGCACGACAGCACTAAAGTGAAGAGCGGGGAGACCTTCCCCGGGCTGATGACCCGTCTGGGCCTGAGCCGCTCCGACGCGAACCTCCTTTATTCGCGAAGGGACACTATGTTCAACGCGCAGAAAATGAAGGCAGGAGCGAGGGTGGATGCGTATTATACTCCTACCGATTCGCTTCCCAGACTCGAGTATGTGGTATACAGCCACAACAAGATCAAGAAGACTGTCTTCAAGTGCACGGACTCCCTCTATATGTGGAACTATTACCGTCCCACCGAGGTCAAGGAACGCCTGCTGGATGTCACCATCCATAATTCCCTTTGGGTCGACCTTCAGGAGGAATGCGGTTCGGAGGCCATCACGGGAGCGCTCGTGGGCCAACTTTCGGATATCTATGCCTGGACGGTAAACTTTTTCGGACTTCGCGAGGGAGACCGTTTCCAGGTGATTTACCATCAGGTTGAGAGCGAAGGAGAACTCATATCGGTGAAGGCGGTCGACTGCTGCCGCTTTTCCCGCGGAAAGGAGGAAATCTACGCCATACACTTCGACCATAGCGGCCTGAGCGACAAGTACTACGACGACTCCGGCAAGAGCCTTCGCAAGGCCTTCCTTAAGGCGCCTTTGAAGTACAACCGCGTCAGCAGCAAGTTCACAATGCACCGCAAGCATCCCGTCACTGGCAAGGTCCGTCCGCACACCGGAGTGGACTATGCCGCCCCTTCGGGCACTCCCGTCCACGCCCTGGGCGACGGAACGGTCATCTCTGCCGGATGGACCACCACTGGCGGAGGAAATGTAATCAAGATAAAACACAACAGCACCTACACCACAGGATATCTCCACCTCAAGGGCTTTGCGAAAGGCATCAAGAAGGGCGTCAAGGTGTCCCAGGGTCAGGTAATCGGCTATGTGGGCAGCACGGGAGTCAGCACCGGTCCCCACCTGGATTTCAGAGTGTGGAAGAACGGCTCTCCCATCGATCCGCTTTCGATGAAATCCCCGGACGCGACTCCGCTTCCCGCGAAGTACAAGCCCGAGCTGGATTCTCTCTCCACCCTTTACAAAGGTATCTTCGAGAGCGGGAAACTCCCTGCCGAATAATTCCTTATGGAAATCAGCCCCGTCGCGTTTTTCCGCTCCCCGCTTCCCCAGAAGTTCGGGCTTCCCCGCCAGTCCGGGTTAGTGGAAGAACTTGAAGGCCGCATAGTCTTCGAGCCCGATTTCAGGAATCCCGACGCATTGCGAGGACTGGACGGGTTTGATTATGTCTGGCTGATATGGGAATTTAATTTGAACGGTCATCCCCGACCTTCAGACAGTCATTCCCGACCAGATCGGGGATCTTTAACCGTCCGCCCTCCGCGCCTCGGCGGCAACGAGCGCGTGGGCGTATTCGCCTCCCGCTCCCCTTTCAGGCCCAATGGCCTGGGGCTGTCGTCAGTGCGCATCAAGTCCATAGATTTCGAAAAATGCGAGATCGTGGTCACCGGCGCCGACCTTGCGGACGGCACTCCTGTTTATGATATTAAGCCGTATGTGAGATATTGCGATTCGCATCCGGAGGCGCGAAGCGGGTTCGCCGACTCACGGCAGTGGCAGCGCCTCGAGGTGCGCGCCGCATCGCCCGAAGTCCAGTCTGCGCTTGAATCCGCCCTCGGCGAACACTCCCTTCGCGCTCTCTATGGCCTTCTCGCCGAAGACCCACGCCCAGCATTTCACGACGACCCCTCGAAGGAATACGGTCTCTCATTCGACGGTTATAACATCCGCTTCCGCGTCTCCGGATCTATCCTGACTATTATTTGTGTTCGTGGGGGCTAAGTATCTAACATTCAAGAACTTAAACAAATTAGGTCTACCATTTTCGGCAGACCTA